>JBNMKQ010000030.1:0-19113 GCA_050874425.1 Alloprevotella sp. | reverse complement strand
TCAATCTTCACCTTTCTTTTTGGCCGTTTTTTGACCTTTCATCGGTCGTGTAGCTCGCTACACTCCCTCTTCAAGGTCCAAAAACGTCTCAAAAATAAAGGCAAATCTTGAATTTCATAAAAGTTCAGACGACTTCAATATTTAGGTTTTCAGTTTAGAGGTTATGAGGTTATAAAGTTACATCATGTAGATAATCACCGAAACAAACTTTATAATCTTATAACGTTTAAAACGTAAAACAGACCCTTTTAAGAAATTGTCTACCTATATTCTCTTCGTTCAACACTGATGCCAATCATAGCATTGTTGCCAATCTTAAATTCGGCAGCAGCACCAATTCGGCTATCGGGTTGTGCAAAGTAAAAGGGAAAAGGGTCTATGCGGAAACGGCCAAACAATCCTTTATCGCGGGGCAGGAAAGACTTTTGACCATAGGCGTAAAGGTTGATGTTATCATTCACCTTATAAGCTAATACTCCTCCTATGCCAACATCGGTACGTTGCCATGCCCCCCATTTAAAGTTCGTGGCCGTTAACCCTACAGCCACTGATAGTTTATTGGTAATGGGGTGGACATAAGCGAAAGCAGCCGTTTGTCCAAATCCCACCCCTTTGGGAGCGTGCTTACCAAGTCCCGCACTCACACTCATACCAAACTGTGCGTTAAAGCCCTCATGCAGTCGCCAACCAAAGTCGTTATATCCATAGCCATTTATGCCATACCCACCCAATGAAGTGGTAGGCGTGTTCCAAGGAAGGTCTAACTCATTGGCCTTTTGCCCTGCTAATGATAGGGAATCGCGTAGTAGCGAGTCGCGATAGATGGCTCTTTGTTGCTCTATAAAGGCATCGTTCCATTGTCGGTGTTGCATAGGATCGGTGCTTTGTGCTTGTGCACATGGCAATATACCTATTAGTAAGCCTATTATAAGTAATATTTGTTTCGTCATATTTTCGTATTAATAAGTAACACTGCAAAAGTATACATTTAATACGAATGCATTGTACTAAAAGCTATTAATGATTGCTATAAACTGCAATTGGGACCACTCTCCTTAGCCCCTGTTTATCCCACATTTAACAAAATGCTTTTTGAAAAAAGCGGTACTTACGGCCAAATTTGTAAATTTGCCCTATGATAGACCCATTTGCCCCTACATACGAAGCCGTACCTGAGGCTGCAAAGCAAGCACAGCCTGCCGCACTTTCACTCTTTGAACTGAATGCGCGCGTGCGTGCCATGCTTCACCACACACTGCCTGATTGCTATTGGGTAGCTGCAGAAATCAGCGAATTGCGTGTGGCCTCAAACGGACACTGCTACATGGAATTGGTACAAAAGGACACATTTAGCGGTTCGTTAGTGGCCAAAGCGCGTGCTATGATATGGCGACAGAACTACGTAATGGTACGTTCACATTTCGAACACGCCACGCAGCAACGCCTCGTGGCTGGTATTAAAGTGTTGGTATACGTTTCTGTAGAATTTCACGAACTATACGGCTACTCACTTAACATCGTCGATATTGACCCCACCTACACGTTAGGTGACTTGGCGCAACGCCGACAAGAAATTATCCGCCAACTGCAAGAAGATGGGGTGATGGACCTGAATAAAGAATTGCCTTTGCCGCGCGTACTGCGTCGCATTGCGGTTATCTCAAGTGCCACAGCTGCGGGATATGGCGACTTCTGCAACCAATTGCAACAAAGTGGTTATGACTTTACGTTGAAACTTTTCCCCGCTGTGATGCAGGGCGACAAGGTAGAGCGTAGCGTAATTGATGCTTTGGATGCCATCGCTGCAGAATGCGATGATTGGGACGTCGTGGTAATTATTCGTGGGGGCGGTGCGACTACTGACTTGAATGGCTTTGAATCGTACCTTTTAGCAGCCAACGTAGCACAATTTCCACTTCCTATCTTAACAGGTATTGGTCATGAACGCGATGATACGGTGATTGACCTCGTGGCCAATACGCGACTAAAGACGCCTACAGCCGTAGCAGCTTTCTTGATTGAAAGACGTGGCAACGAAACGGCACTGCTGCAAGGACTGACAGAGCGACTACTGACTGCGGTTCAGCAACGACTTATAGCCGAACAAAATCAGATGAAGACCTTGCAGCAACAATTGCGATACGCTGTTGAACGACAAACCGTCCGTCAGCGTCAGCAGTTTGACGCGTTAGCTCATCGTTTTGAATTGGCTTCTACACAATATGTTGGCCGCCAGCGTGAACAGTTAACGCGCCTCGCACTGCGATTGGAAGCCTTTACACAAAGCAAATTACAACGCGAAAGGCAACGCCTACAGCAACAACCGCAACGCATCACGACAGCTATCGAACGATTGCTCTTACAGCGCCGTCATCAGTTAGAACTGCTTCAACGTAGCGTGAAGTTGGCTGGCCCTGACCGCATCTTAGCCATGGGTTTTAGTATTACTACGCATGAGGGAAAGGCCGTTCGCAATGCTGAAGATGTAAAACAAGGTGATGAATTGACCACCACCTTTGCCCACGGCAGTGTAACAAGTATTGTAAAATAACACTTCATTTATATGGCTAAGAAAGAGACACTTACCTACGAAGCCGCCATGGAGCGATTGGAAGCAATCGTACAGGGCTTTGAACAAAATACGCTTGAATTGGACCAACTCACCGCACAGTTGGCCGAAGCACAAGAGTTAATTAAATATTGCAGCACAAAATTGCAACAAGTAGAAACCGACGTAAAGAAAATACTCAACAATGAGCAAAAATAAATTGGCAAAATTTGCCGATATGGAGCGTTATCCTCACGTATTCCAAGCGGCTGATGTGGCTATTAACGATGAGCCTTTTGCGATGAAGGGCCGATGGCACGAGGATTTTTTTCATAACGACAACCCCATTGTTTTGGAACTCGGCTGCGGCCGTGGTGAATACACAGTGGGCTTAGGCCGACTCTTCCCCAATAAAAACTTTATCGGGGTGGACATCAAGGGAGCACGTATGTGGACAGGCGCTACAGAGTCACTCAACGAGGGCATGAAGAATGTGGCCTTTCTGCGCACACACATTGAGTTTATCGAACGCTTCTTTGCTCCTGGCGAGGTGGCCGAGATTTGGCTTACTTTCTCTGATCCACAGATGAAGAAGGTGACGAAGCGCCTCACCTCTACTTACTTCATGACGCGCTACCGCCACTTCTTGCAAGACGGAGGACTTATTCACCTTAAAACGGACAGCAACTTCCTCTTTACCTATACCAACTATATGGTAAACGAAAATCACTTGCCCGTGCTCTTCCGCACAGATGACCTCTACCATACACTTGAGGCAGAACAAGATGAAGAGGTGAAGCAAATCTTAGGTATTCAAACTTACTACGAGCAGCAATGGATTGCTCGCGGACTGACGATTAAGTATTTGAAATACCAGTTACCTCAACAAGGCGATTTAGTGGAACCTGATGTCGAAATCGAACTCGACGACTACCGCAGTTACAACCGCAGCAAACGCTCAGGGCTCACAACAAGTAAATGAATCTTTTAAAGTTAACGAGTAGACGAGTAGACGAGTTAACAGGTAAGTTTCCGTTAAAAAAACAAACTTGCCCGTTAACAACTAATATATAAAATAAAATGCAACTATATCCCAAACTCATAACAGATGCCTTGGCGCAGGTGCGTTATCCGGGTAATGGCAAAAATCTGATAGAAGCAGGCATGATAGAAGATGATTTGCGCATTGACGGCATGCACGTATCCTTTTCTATCATTTTCGAGAAGTCAACCGACCCTTTCATGAAGTCGGTCGTAAAGTCGGCTGAGGCCGCAATTCATACTTACGTAGACAAAGGCGTAGAAGTAGAAATTAAGACAAAGTCAAATCAAGCAGCACGCCCCGAACCAGGCAAAATGTTGCCACAGGTGAAGAACGTGATAGCCGTTAGTTCGGGCAAGGGCGGTGTTGGCAAAAGCACCGTAGCGGCCAACCTCGCTGTTTCATTGGCGAAGTTAGGTTATAAAGTAGGTTTGCTCGATGCTGATATCTTTGGTCCTTCAGTGCCAAAAATGTTTCATTTAGAGGCCGAGAACATCTTTGCTGAGATGAAAGACGGCCGACAAGTGCTCATTCCTGCGATGAAGTATGGCGTTAAGATGCTGAGCATAGGCTTCTTTGTCAATCCCGACACGGCTACACTTTGGCGCGGTGGCATGGCTTCCAATGCCCTGAAGCAACTCATTGCCGACGCTGATTGGGGCGAACTGGATTACTTTGTGCTGGATACGCCTCCTGGTACGTCGGACATTCACCTCACGCTCTTGCAAAACTTGGCCATAACAGGTGCCGTTATTGTTTCTACTCCCCAAGCCGTTGCTTTAGCCGATGCTCGTAAGGGCATCGATATGTATCGCAATGAGAAGGTGAACGTGCCAATCCTGGGTATGGTGGAAAACATGGCATGGTTTACCCCTGCGGAGTTGCCCGAAAATAAGTATTACATCTTTGGCAAGGAAGGTGTGAAGCGTTTGGCCGAAGAGATGCAAGTTCCTTTGTTAGGTCAAATTCCTTTGGTTCAAAGCATCTGCGAAAGTGGCGATGAAGGAGAGCCTGCTGCTGTAAGGGACAACACGATTACTTCATTGGCTTTCCAATCTTTGGCCGAGGCCGTGGTGCGCGAAACCGAAAAGCGCAATCAGGAGTTGCCTGCCACGCAGATTGTTGAAATGAAGAAGTGATCTTTTAAGTTGACGAGTTGACAAGTTGACTAGTAAGTTAGCTATTAGTGGTAACTTACTCGTCAACTTGTTTACTCGTCAACTCGTTAACTCCAAAATAAGTCAACTTGTCAACCCACAAATAAATAGAAGAATGCTCAAAATAGGAGATAAAGTACGCTTTCTGAACGATGTCGGAGGCGGTACAGTTTCAGGATTTCAAGGAAAAGACATCGTATTGGTAGCTGACGAAGACGGTTTCGAAATTCCTACGCTCGTTAGCGAAGTCGTGGCCGTCGAAACTGATGACTACAATATAGCCAAAGTTGTAGCTGGACAAAAGAAAAAGAAAAAAGAAGGCCCAATGCCCACCTCTGTGAAGAATGCCTTAGCTGTAAATGATGATGAGGAGGAGGAAGAAGAGGAGGTTGACATTGCCGACAAAGAACTCACTTACCGCCCTATGGCCCAAGAGCGTCGTGGAGCCAACGAACTGAACCTCTTTTTGGCCTTTGTACCTCAGAATGAAAAGGCGCTGAGTGAGTCGGCGTTCGACGTATATTTGGTAAACGATTGCAACTATTATTTTCACTATAGCCTTTTTACTTACGAAGGTCGTGCTTGCACGCTTCGCCACGAGGGCGAAATCGCACCGAACACGAAGGTGATGTTGGAAGAGTTGCAACGTGGCCGCATAGAGGAATGGGAGCGCATAACGGTTCAGACCCTGGCCTTTAAACGTGATAAATCATTCCTGCCCAAACCAGCCTTTAGTATCAATGTGCGCATAGACGGCACCAAGTTCTATAAGCTGCATACGTTCCATGCTACAGACTTCTTCCACCACCCCGCATTGGTGTATAACCTCATTAAGGACGATCATGCCGCGCGCTCTATGTTCGTCGATGCCGATGAACTGCAAGAGGCCATGCAAACGCCTGAAGAACAGATGCGCCCACAGGTGATGCGTGTAAGTGCGGCTGAAAAGCGCGCGCAACAGAAGCAAGACCGCAATGCAATTATTGAGGTAGACTTACACGCTGATGAATTGCTCGATACGTTAGCTGGACTTGATTCGAAGGACATTTTGCTATATCAGCTCAAGGTGTTCCGCGAAACGTTAAACGAACATCTTAAAGAACGTGGCCGTCGCATTGTGTTCATTCATGGCAAGGGCGAAGGCGTATTACGCAACGCTATACTCAAAGAGTTGCGCACCCACTTCAAGCAATGCCGCTATCAAGACGCCTCCTTCCGCGAATACGGGTATGGCGCTACGATGGTGACGATTTAATTTGATGAGGCCTCTCCCCCTAACCCCCTCCCCCATAGGGGAGGGGGAACTAGTTACTCTTTCCTCTTGAGTTTTCTGCTGGTTCTCAACTAGTAACGCAGCAAGTAAAGGTTACTTATTCCCCCTCCCCTGTGGGGGAGGGGGTTAGGGGGAGAGGCCGTATCAAATTGCAGTTTACCCACTCGATTCGCTATAGACCCTAAAATCTAAATATATTGGTTTAAATTTTGTGTCTCCGCTCGAATGGTGTACCTTCGCGTTATGAATGCAATACGTCGTCGTTCAACTGAAGAACGCTTTAATACGCTCACCCATTTAGCAGGAGTAGTATTTACGCTCATTGCTGCATGGTTCATTCTTCGCTTAGGTTATCAAGCAGGGTGGAAGAATGCTTTTGGCACTACATTCTTTACTTGTGGTATGCTGCTGATGTACGCTGCCAGCACACTCTATCATTGGTGGATGCCAGGACGTGGCAAACGCTGTTTGCGTGTGCTCGATCATATTAGCATATATGTAATGATAGCCGCCTCCTATACGCCGATTTGCATTGGTGTGGTAGGCGGTGCAATAGGGTGGACCGTATTTGGTATACTGTGGGGAGTTGCGTTAGGCGGAGCCATTTATAAAATCGCAGCCATGGGGCGTTGGCCACGACTTTCGCTCTTGCTCTATTTGGTAATGGGCTGGACGTTTGTCTTTATTGCCGAACCCGTATGCACGCGTATCTCTACTTCGGCTCTGATTTGTTTGCTATTTGAAGGTTTATTCTACACCTCAGGCACCTACTTCTTCGCCCACGACTCTCACCGCTTTTACCATGGTATTTGGCACATATTTGTGTTACTCGGTTCAGTGTCGCATTGGTTAGCAATTTTATTCATTTTGAGTTAAGGGGTTTCTTCTCAAGCCAACTCATTAACTAAGAAAAAGAAAAGATATGAAAACAGCACTTTCAACAGCTCAGGCTCCTGCTGCAATCGGGCCTTACAGTCAAGCCATTGAGGCAAATGGCACCGTTTACGTTTCGGGTCAATTACCTATCAATCCAGCCACAGGCACATTTGCCGAAGGCGGTATCAAGGAACTTACGGCACAATCACTTACCAACATTAAGAACATCTTGGCAGAGGCAGGCCTTACTATGGCAAATGTCGTGAAGACCAATGTCTTTTTAGCTGACATGAACGACTTCGCTGAGATGAATGAGGTATATGCCCAATTCTTTGAAGCACCCTTCCCCGCACGTTCAGCAGTGGCTGTAAAGACTTTGCCCAAGAATGCGCGCATCGAAATAGAATGTATTGCCGTTAAGTGATGAAAATAGGAGTATACCTTTCGTCAAAAGACCACCTGCCCAGTAGCTACGTTGAAGCTACCCAGCAGGTGGGTTCTTTTATTGGTAGTGAAGGTCACACGTTGGTGTATGGCGGAGCGCGCAAGGGCCTTATGGAGGTGTTGGCGCAAAGCGTAAAGCTAGCGGGTGGCCGCGTATATGGCATGGTGCCAGAGATTATAGAACAGCGAGGTTTGGTAAGCGATGCTATCGACGTTACCTTTCGTTGTGTCGACCTGAACGATCGCAAGATGATGATGAATCGAGAGAGCGATGTCTTGGTGGCATTGCCGGGTGGTATCGGAACGTTGGACGAGGTCTTTACCGTAATGGCCAACACCGTGATAGGCATACGTCATCAGCCTGTTGTATTCTTCAATGTTGACGATTGTTGGTCAGCCTTACTCGCTGCATTAGACAATCTTTTCGAACAGGGGTTAATCAGTGGACAACCTTCCGATTATTACCACGTTGTGAGCAACGTTGAGGAATTGAAAAGCGTTTTGAAGAAGATTGGATAAATTGCAGTTTAGGGGTGTTCTAAAAATTCTGGCGCGTTGATTTGTGCCCTATCGGAAGTGTATTTTTACTCTGAGAAAAAAGACACTTTCGAGAGGGTGCAAATCAACCGACAGAATTAGAACATTCTAAAAACAGAATTTTTAGAACACCCCTTTAATGAAAAAGAGGCAGACCGAAGGGCCTGCCTCTTTTATTATTAATGTGTTGTTAGTTCATGTTGTCCCACATACCATTGTGCTGTTCACCCCAGATAGGGTTCTCCTTCTTGTTCGACAGGATTTCCTCATCGTTAGTAATGGTAGGTGTGTCACTTTCCCGACCAGAGATAATAAGTAAGCCTGCCATGTCGTTCTCTACGTAAAGGCGAATGGCAGTAGCCTTAGGGGCACTGTATATTTTCTTTTTCATAATGTGTAATCAAGTTACGTTTAATTATTGAATGAATACCTTCTGGCCGTTGCCCTTGACATAGATGCCGTGAGCGGGATAGAGTACGCGGCGGCCGTTGAGATCGTAGTAAGTATTGCTGCTTTCAGCCTCATTAGCCTTGGCACTGTTGATGTTCGTCGTGACATTGTCAAAGTTGAATGTAAACATCATAGCAGGGTTGGCAGCAGACTCTTGAATGCGGCTCTTAAGCAAGTAAGCCTTGTTAGCAGGCATGTTGTGAGTTGTGACGCGGAAGAAACCAACCGTCTTAGCAGGTTCTGTTGTAGTCTCGTCATCACTACTGCTTGTACTTGTAGAGAGTGCCTTATAACCTAAAGCAAAGTAATCTTCTTCAATGCCTGTACGCTTAACTGTAGCACCCGTCAACCAGTTGTCTGTGCTCTGAGCTACCGTGTTCTCAGCATTAATCGTGAGATTATACGAGCCTGCAGTTGTTGCACCAATAATAACAGGTTCGTTAGCTGCGATAGCTCCCTCAATAGCAGTGAGATCCATTTCGCGATGTTCCGTACCATTTGTTACGCTTGACACCTTATACGCTGTCAGTCCTTCGGGCAATGTAACGCTAAAGGGTAAGCAAAGAGATGCATACTTTGCGTCACTAATTGTAAGAGGATAAGTGCTTACCTCTTCGATTTTGAAAACGCAACCGGGTTCTGCTGTAGAAGCGGAACCTGTTTCTGCATCATTGTAGTAGGGACTGTGGAACTGAGCGTAGTTATATCCACCGACAGCGTCGTCTGCACTATTACCGCAACAGAAGAGATACTGTAGTTTGATGTCCGTCGCCGTATTCTCTTTCAAACCAACTTGACCAACATTGCCATTCAAAGAGTAAGCAACAGAGTAGTTACCTGCGTTGTCTTTCTCTTTTACCAAGTAGACCTTCTTGTTCGTTTCGTCAATATTCTTGCCGTAGTATAGGCCAGAGTTAACATCTTTGATGTAATACTTGCCTTCGCCATTGCTTTCGAATTGCACTAAGTTGCTTGCAGAGGCAGTTTGGCTAAAACCTAACAAGAGCACGTCGTCTGAACTACTACTACCTGTTTGAACCGCGCCGTCTTTGTCAGCCGTTGCGTTATTGAACGACATATAAACGGGTGTCGTATAGCGATTGGCTTGAATGCGGTAGTACTTACTTTCATTGGCAGTTTGTAAGTTGCTTTCGGTGTTGCCTAAAGCAGCAGCTTTTGTTTCGATATCGCTCAAACTGGTGTAGGTAGCGGCTTTGAATGCGTCGATAGCAGCAGTGGTATAACCACCAATGAAGGTGTTCGGAGCAACTGTAGCTAACGTATTAGCTTCAGCGTTTCTACCAATGTTCAGAATGTCTGTTGTCGTATTCGCATCTTGAATGCGGAAGCGTGAACCATCATCATCGGTCTTTCCGCTTGTCCATAAACAGATGTGTCCGGTGCTACCATGGTGGTCACCATAAACGTATGAGGTACTTGTAGCAAGGCGAGGAAGCAAACTAAAGTCTGTATCTGCTGCGCCAGTATAGTCATTCTTACGAATTTCGAAAGACAGTGCTTCACTTTCGTTAGAAGTAGTTTGCAAGTCGCTTTCGTTGCTGATACCACCTGATTTTAGATACTTCCCATTACGGTTCTTTATTTTGAAATATTCAGAATTTCCGTCGCTCACGAAGCAGAACAAACCGTCGTTAAAGCGGCTATAGTTAGTAGCTGCGTTACTAAAGTAAACGTGTGAGTCTACATAATTGCCATTAACAACAACGTCGCGTTGAGCCGTGTTGATACGCACTTTCATGGCATACCATGTAGCAGCATCGTCAGATGTTGTAATGGTAAAAGGATACTTGAATGTACCCTCGATGGTATAGTTGTTTTCCCCATCAGCCGTCACAGCATTGCTAAAGCTCGTAGTTGTAGCTGTGAAATAGCTGAGTGTAGGAACTGAGGGCACTTCACCCACTTTTTCCATCGTTTTACGTACCACGCTTCTGTTGTTGGTAGCATCAGTAAAGGTATAGGTGCAGCTGGCGTATGCTTCACTAACTTCTGTCGCAACGAAGGTTGAACCATCGTCGGTTAGCGAACTATTACCATTGTTCCATACTCCTAATTTGCCGCTAACGTCGTTTAGTGCTGCGTACCCACTAACAATAAGTGAAAAGCCGTTTGTTCTGCTGTCGCCTACGCCTATACTAAATGAGGTTCTTTCACCGTCAAAAACAACATAGGAGTTGTTGTTAGTTGTGGCGTGGGCAGGGTAATTTTCGCCAGCAAATACATTGTACAAATACCATTGGCTTGGAGCGTCAGCATTCTTTTTGAAATACCAAATGCCGTTGGTGTTTGTGGTTTTTGCGCTTTCTGTGCTGACGTGCATATAGTGTTGAAAAACAACATTGCGATTGCCACTGCCTTCGCGAAGCGTTAAAGTATAAAACTTTCCCTCTTTAAATGTGGTGTTAGCTTTGTATATCTTAACCACCATTGCACCTGTGCTGCCCGAACCAACAACTTCTGTTTGGCTGCCGCTAAAGTTGTATTTTAGATACAAGCCAGGATCGCTGCCACGATAACCTTGTAGCATATAGCCACCTGTCTCTTGTTTGTGAAATTTATAAGCATTGAGGCTACCACCATAGTTCTTGTTGTTTTTACTACAGTTAAAACCTCCAGAACCAGTGATAAAAGAAGTAACAAAAGTCGTTCCCATTCCTAAAGTATATAAACCCTCTGTTGGAGTGGAGTACATATTTAGTAGGTAATTATTAGACGATGCGTTATCCAGCGTTATGGCAGCAACCTTTAAGCGTGCGCCTTCAGTTGTATAAAAGTACAAATTCTGGTCTTCTACATTCACATCGTTTGTCCCATTGTTATACGAAACGAGTTTCATGATGTAATGTTCATGAGGGTCGAAGTTGCCGTCTGTCACCTCATCGCCTATTGACGCAATGCGTTGCGCCATGGCCGTTCCCACGCATAGTAGGAACAAAGAAAAGAGTAAAGAAAGCCTTTTCATAAGCAAATTAATGTTATTAGTTTTTAGATTTGTTGTTGTTCTCTATGTAGTTTATGCGCGCAAATGTAGTAACGACTATTAAAATAAGCAAATGGGGGGGGGGTAAAAGATGTTAAATGTGTTAATTAAGAGCTTTTTTATGCGTTTTGAGGGGGGGGGGTAGGGGGTGAGGCCCAATTGCAGTTTATCAAAATCAAACATTGAGTATTTAATATAAATTGCGTAAGTTTGCAAACATGAAGAAACGTATCAAAAAAATAGCGCAATGGGCAAGCATTATCGCCGTGACACCGGTAATGCTCTTCTTGCTACTCGCTATACTCATTTATATCCCCCCAATCCAAAACTTTGCTGTTCATCGTGTGGCCGACTGCCTGTCAGAAAACATGGGCATTAACTTTAAGATAGAAAAGGTAAGATTAGCCTTTCCCCTTGACCTTTCAGTACACCAAGTGACAGCCACCGAACAAGGGGATACGCTACTCGATGCCCAAAGTATGCGCCTAAACGTGCAACTGCTTCCTTTATTTAAAGGACAAGCCAATGTGGACGGAGTGGAACTCTATGGACTAAAACTCGATACCAAAAGCTACATCTCCGATACACACATTAAGGGAAGTGCGGCAAGCTTCACAGCTGCTACTCACGGCGTTGATTGGGAACGTGAGTTGGTAAACGTTGACCGCGCTCAACTACGCGGTGCCAACCTATTAGTAGAACTGAGTGATACCGCACAGAAAGATACAACCGAAAGCAAATCCAAGTGGAACATAGCCGTTCACAAAGCCGACATCCAGCAAAGTCAAGTGCGCCTCATCCTACCCGGCGACTCTATGCGCATTGCCGCCAACGTAGGCCGATTGTCGCTACGTGGAGGAAGTTTCGATACGGGGCGCAACTACTATGCCGTGCGATCACTCTGCATTCAAAATACGGGCGCAAATTACGACATTCCTTACCTCAAACCCACAAAGGGCATCGACCCCAATCACATAGCCCTAACGGGGCTTAACTTACAATTAGACACCTTGAGCTACAATGCACAAGGCGTTTTACGTCTGGGAGTGCGCTACTTGCAGTTGAAAGAAAAGTGCGGACTCATCGTCAATCGCCTCAGTGGGGGCGTTTACTTAGACTCCGTGCGTATGAACTTGCCCGCTCTCTGCTTACGTACCCCCTATTCACGCATTGATGCTAATGTAGCCTTTGACTTCCGTTCCTTCACCGAAGGAAAAGGCGGCCACTGCCAAGCCATGATAGATGCCATTTTGGGACATCAAGACATCGCTACATTAGCCATAGGCTACGTAGCTCCTTCCTATCTGCGATTGATTCCCGATAGTCCCCTTATGCTCAAAGGAGAGGTGGACGGCAATATTGATCACCTCCGCTTCAACAACCTCAACGTTGGGTGGAAAGGCATCGCACAACTATCCACGCATGGCTACCTAAATTACGCACTGAAGGACTGGCGCAGCGGACGCTTTGACCTTCATTTGCAAACGCAGAACTTGGCCGTTTTGCGCAACGCACTTCCTCACAATATAACTCAAAGCATAAACGTGCCTAACGGACTAAGTGCGCAAGGGTGGGTAGCTTTCAAGGGGAATACGTACGATACCCATCTCACCGCACGTTGTGGCCAAGGTTCACTGATAGCGAAAGCACACTGCGACCTCAAACGCGAACAATTCAACGTTGCAGCACAGGCCAATCACTTCCCCATCGCTCAAATTGTAAAAGGACAACCTATTGGGCCTTTTAGTGGAACGTTGCGCGCATCAGGCAAAGGATTTGACGTGCTCTCCCCCCATAGTTCACTTACGGCCGACGCACAGATAAATGGCTTGACCTATGACCATTATAATTTAAGTGGTATTCACTTAGCTGCTAATACCCGCGGTGGACATGCCACAGCACAGTTTAAGGCCAACAATCCGCTTATCGAGGCCGAAGGACGATTGGAAGCATTGCTTCAAAAACACGGATACGAGTTGTCCTTGCAAGCCTCCCTGCCCAACCTCGACCTCAAACGCTTAGGTATCGTTAAAGACACACTATTCTTTGGCACAGACGTCGACCTCAAAGCTACAGCCGACAAGACGTTTAAGTATTACACCCTCGTAGGTGGCATTCGTCACAACCGCTTTACGACACCACGCATGAGTAGCATGGCCAAGGACATACTATTCGACCTTTCTTCGCAACGCGACACGACGACCGCTTTCGTTTCGGCTGGCGACTTAACGCTCAATTTGGGTTCGCGTCACGACCTCCCCTATTTAGCTAATCACCTCAGCCGCTTTGCAACAGAAGCAACGAAAGAAGCGCAGGCCTATAACATTGACCAAGAGAAGTTGAAAACCTACCTGCCCGCGATGTCGTTCTATCTCAACGCAGGGCGTGATAATCCGCTCTACAACATAGCGCGCATGAAGGGCTATTCCTTCAGTTCGGCTTACATCAACCTCAACACCCACCCCCTGCAAGGCATGAATGGAGAGGCTCGTCTTGGTGCACTAAACGTGGGCGCTTTATTGCTCGACACCATTGATACGCACATATTCCAAGACACCACAGGCGTGCAACTACGTGGATTGGTGAAGAATAATAAGAAGAATCCGAATCCACTTGAAGTGAAAGCGAAGGCCTACTTAATGAAGTCGGGCGCTGGTATAGAACTCTCTTACTACGATAGTGAGGGCGAACGCGGTGTAGACTTAGGATTACAAGCGGAGCTACAAGCTGGTGGCATCAACCTCCGCCTCTATCCTGAAAATCCGGTGTTAGCCTATCGCAACTTTACGGTTAATCAAAATAACTACATCTTCTTAGGCAACGACCACACAATACGAGCTGACCTCGACCTCTTGGCCGATGACGGTACAGGACTCAAGATATATGGAGAGCCAAAGGACTCTACCAATGATATCACCATAAGTGTTAACCAAGTCAACTTGGGCGAACTTTCAACGGTGTTACCCTATATGCCCAAACTGAGTGGTATGCTCAGTGGCGATATTCACGTTACCGACGATTGGCAGCATCAGCAACTTTCGGCCATGGCTTCTTTGGCTGCCGACAACTTTAAGTATGAAGATATGCCCTTGGGCAATGTAGGCATTGATGCTATTTACCTACCTAAGGCCGGAGGAGAACACCATGCTTCTGCCTTTATCAGTTCTAACGGAGAAGAGGTATTAGCCTGCAATGGTACTTACTTCGACCGCAATGGAGGCACCTTTGAGGGCGACGCTCAATTACATGACTTCCCGTTACAAATGCTCAATGGCTTCATGGCTGGCACAGATGTGGCTTTAAAGGGCATTGCCGGGGGCGACCTTGAAGTGAAAGGTGATTTAAGTCACCCTATCGTAAATGGAACCCTTGACCTTGATTCGGCTCACATCTACTCAGACGTGTATGGCTTCGATTTTCGCACCGACGAACGAGCTGTCGAGATAAAAAATAGTCGCCTTCACTTCAACGACTATAACCTTTACTCTACGGGCAAGAATCCACTCGTGTTAAATGGCACGTTCGATATGTCGGACTTTGACCGCATGCGTATGGACTTCACCATGAAGGCCAACGACTTCGAACTCATCAATACGCGTAAGAAGGCGCAGTCGATGGTATTTGGTAAGGTGTATGCCAACTATCTTGGCACACTCAAGGGTACGACGAGCAATCTTTCGCTGCGTGGCAAACTTGAAGTCTTAGATCGCACGGACGTCACCTATATATTAAAGGATTCTCCGCTATCGGTTGACGACCGTCTACACGACTTGGTACAGTTCACCAACTTTAATGACACGACGCAAGTGGAGGAGAAGAAGGCGCTCAGCGAGAGTGGCATTGACCTTACGCTTGGCATTTCGATAAGTGATGCAGCGATCTTCCACTGCAATCTGAGCGAAGACGGTCAAAGCTACGTCAACCTTGAAGGTGGGGGTGACCTTACCTTCCGCATGACGCAACAGGGGGATATGCGCATGACGGGACGCTTTACCACCAATAGTGGTGAAATGAAGTATCAATTGCCCGTTATTCCGCTCAAAACGTTCCAATTGGTACAAGGTTCATACGTAGAGTTTACGGGCGATGTAATGAACCCCACACTCAATATTGCTGCTAAAGAGCGTACCAAGGCCGTTGTGACTGAAAATGATCAACAGCGTTCCGTTGCTTTCGATGTGGGCGTAAAGCTTTCACAACCTCTCAACGAGATGGGGTTGGAATTTACAATTGAAGCCCCTGAGGACCTTAACATTCAAAATCAATTGGCTTCGATGTCAACTGAGCAACGTGGCAAGGCTGCCGTAACGATGATGGCCACAGGCATGTATATGACTGACGAAACCATGCTTTCTGGTTCGGGCTTCAAGGCCAATAATGCCTTGAATGCTTTCTTGCAAAGTGAAATACAAAATATTGCGGGGTCAGCTCTAAAATCTATCGACATCAACTTAGGTGTAGAGAGTGGTACCTCTCAGACGGGTACCTCAACGACTGACTACTCCTTCCAATTTGCCAAACGCTTTTGGGGCAACCGCATCAGTGTGATTATTGGTGGCAAGGTGTCGACAGGTGCTGATGCTACCAATAGTGCCGAAAGCTTTATCAACAACGTTTCGGTGGAATATCGATTGGATCAAGGGGCTACGCGCTACGTCAAGGTGTTCTATGACCGCGATACGCAGGACCCTCTTGAAGGTCAACTCACCAAGACTGGCGCGGGTCTTGTTCTTCGCCGCAAGACCGATCGATTGGGCGAACTCTTTATCTTTAAGAAGAAAAAGTAGGAAATGCATGGTTAATGTGCAAATGCATGATTAATGTGCGAATGCATGATTAATGTGCGAATGCATGATTAATGTGCAAATGTGCGAATGTGCAAATGTGCAAATGGTTACCTTTATGCACTCAATTTTTTGCTCAGTAATGTTTAAAAATAACTTGTGCAATTTTCTGAAAGGGCGGGCTGAGATTTGTACAAGTTATTTTTTGAATATTGCTTAACACTTAATACTTAACACTTAATACTTAACACTTAGCGCTTAACGCTTGACTCTGCGATTAATACAATGAACAAAATTCTGTTATTCCTGTTCGCTTTACTACTGGCTGCAGCGTGTTCGACTACACGCTCGCTGCCAGAAGACGAACAACTCTATACGGGCATTAGCAAAATCAGCTATGCTGACGATCCCTCTGTTTTGCGTCGCAAAGGACGCGATTCGGTGGGGGTAATCACGGCTGTGGCCAATGCTGTCAATAAGTGGAGCAGTGTGATTGAGGGAAAAAGCACACTGCAACTGGACTCTTTGCTGACGAAGAATAAGAAAGACTTGACCAAAGAAGAACGTAAAGCTATAAAGGCCTCACAAGCGAAAACGGAAGCAGACTTTGCTACTGCTAAGGAGGAAGTTGAGGCCGTATTGGCCTATCCTCCCAACAATGCTATCTTCGGTTCGTCATCAATGAGCTGGCCTTGGCAGATTGGACTTTGGGTACATAACGGACTTTTCGATGCGAAGGGGGCTATTGGTAAGTGGATATTCAAGACGTTTGGCACAGAACCCGTGCTTATTAGTCAAGTGAGTCCTGAGATGCGTGCTAAGGTAGCCACCAACACGCTTCATAACTATGGTTACTTTCACGGCAAGGTGGACTATAACGTGCTCAGTGAGAAGAACCCCAAGAAGGCCAAAGTGGCCTACAATGTGCGAGCCGGACAATTGTATCGACTCGATTCGATTGCTTACTTAGGCTATCCAACACCGATGGATAGTATTCTACGCCAACATCAAGGAGAGCGTTTGCTCAAACGAGGTGATGCCTTTAGTGTAGTCAACCTTTCGAACGAACAGTCGCGTATCGAAACGTTGATGCGCAACAACGGCTACTACTTTTACAATGCGAACTACACCACCTATCGTGCCGACACGATTCAGCGCAAGAACTATGTGCAACTGCAAGTCCTACCCGTTGACAATCGTCCCGCAAAGGCTGACCACCCTTGGTACATTGGTCATACCTTCATTAACGTGCGCAACCGCGACAATGAGCCGCTTGATACGACCTTAGTTCGTCGCAACTATACCTATAGTTTTGCTGGTAAGAAGATGCCTCTACGTGCCAATATGTGGCGTCATGCTATCGCTCATCACAGGGGCGAACTCTATACCCAAGAGGACCAAACGATGACCAGCACAAAGTTAGGGCAGTTGGGCGTTCTGAGTCAGATGGACGTTAGTTACGTGCCACGCGACACTTCAGCTACGTGCGACACGCTTGATGTGGTTGTTTCGGCCGTAATGGATAAGCTCTACGACTCGACCTTCGAGATGAATGCAACCATGAAGAGCAATCAACAGGTAGGTCCAGGTATATCATACGAACTTGCCAAACGAAATGCTTTCCGAGGAGCTGAAAAGGTGTCATTTAAGATATTCGGTTCGTATGAGTGGCAGACAGGACGCAACACCAACGGTCGCAACTCGTTACTCAACTCTTACGAACTTGGCACGCAGTTGGCCTTTAAGTTTCCACGTTTTGTTTTTCCCGGGATAAGTCGCAGACGGGTGCGCTTCCCTTCTTCCACGCAATTTGCATTAGATGCGGATTGGAAGAACCGTTCTAAGTTCTTCAACATGGTGAGTTTCGGTATTAGTGCAAACTACCATTGGTACAAGCGCACTACAGCTCAACACGACTTAACGCTCTTCAGCCTCGACTTTGACCGCCTGAATCATACGACGCACACCTTTGACTCTATCATGACGGCCAATCCTGCCCTATACGTTTCGATGCGTAATCAATTTGTGCCTTCGTTGTCGTATGCCTTTACGTATCAAAGCACGGCGAATAGCAAAAGCCCCTGGTGGGTGCAGTTGTCGGTGAAGGAGGCAGGAAACATTACTTCGGCCATTTATGCCCTTGCTGGTCAGAAGTTGAATAAACGCAACAAAAATCTCTTTGGCAATCCTTTTGCACAATATCTCAAACTGACCGCCGAGGCGCATAAACTTTTTAAGTTGACACCCAATATCAACATTGCCACACGCCTATTTGGTGGTGTTATTTATAGTTATGGCAATAGTGAAGCGGCTCCTTACACCGATCAATTCTATGTAGGCGGTGCAAATAGTATTCGTGCCTTTACGGTGCGTTCGTTAGGTCCTGGTGCTTATCGTCCTGAGAATAGCAAATATTCTTACATGGACCAAACGGGTGATGTTAAGTTGGAGGCGAATGCTGAACTTCGCGCTCGCCTCGTGGGTGACTTGCATGGTGCTATTTTTTTAGATGCAGGCAATGTGTGGACGCTCCGTCACGATGCAAAGCGTCCTGGCGCACAACTTACCGCTTCTACACTCAAGAACATCGCCCTTGGCACGGGTGTTGGATTACGCTATGACCTCGATTTCTTGGTCATTCGCTTTGATGTTGGTATCGGTTTGCATGCTCCCTATGCTACCTCTAAGTCTGGCTTTTATAACATCGAGCGCTTTAAAGACGGACTCGGCCTACACTTCGCCATTGGGTATCCGTTCTGATGTCGAACAGAACAAAAAAGATTAATGAATCGATTAACGAAAAAGATTAATGGAAAGATTAATGGAAAGATTAATGGAAAGATTAATGGAAAGATTAATGGAAAGATTAATGATAGATTAATGAAACATTAATGTTTAAAACTAAGCGCGAAGCGCGTAACGTAAAGTTTTTTTGCGCTACGCGCTTTTGTCAACATTAATGTTTTCTCTAAAAAAGGATTATGAGTATCCTAAGTAACAT
>JBNMKQ010000029.1:0-19338 GCA_050874425.1 Alloprevotella sp. | reverse complement strand
TTGCATAGCTGGCTACCTTATTTCACCCCTAACGGGGTGTTACGTAACTGCTCAACAAATTGCAGTTTGTACATATCTTTAAACGCAATATTACCCACACGAATCAACATAGGCCCAAAAAAGATAGGGCTGACACCTTGTGAGAAATGTCAGCTCTATCTTATGTTGTCTATAGGATTATTACCAAACAAAAATATTTATCTATTGTGTAGCACAGCGTATTACTGCATGCGCCATTGATGGCCGTCGAATATCATGGGGAGCATGACTTCTTCTTTGCTACCATCCTTATAGCTTACGTTGAGAAAGACGTTGGCCATGCGGTCGTTGTTGTGTAATTCGGTGCGTAGCACTTCGACGTTACTAACACCTTGCTTCTCGTCATTTATTTGCTTTTGATGTTGTCGCAACATCATGATAATGCGCTCCTTATAAGCATCCGTCGTCCCATCACATGAGTGCATGGCTTTAACGTATTCGTCAAATTGTCCGTTGGCTTGCATCTTGTAGCAAGCGATAGCCATTGTGTCTGCTCCCTCGCTGGTAGGCAGTTGGGCTGCATTGTTCGTGCGATTGCTGCAACTGATGGTAAAACTGAGGGCTATGACGAGTGATAGAATGGGCGCAAATAAATGATAGCTTTGCATGTGTGGTTACTTCTGTCTGATAAAGATGTTAATCGGTGTGCCGGTAAAGTTCCAACGCTCGCGAATTTTGTTCTCTAAGAATCGACGGTAAGGTTCTTTTACGTACTGTGGTAAGTTGGCATAGAACACAAATGAGGGAACTTGCGTGTTGGGCAATTGTGCACAATACTTGATTTTGATATACTTACCCTTGATTGAGGGTGGGGGATATGCCTCAATGAGTGGCAACATCTCTTCGTTAAGTTTAGAGGTTGAGATGCGACGCTTGCGGGCTAAGTATACTTCCTTAGCTGTTTCGAGCACCTTGAATATGCGCTGCTTCGTAAGTGCCGAAGCAAAGATGATGGGGAAGTCAACAAATGGAGCCATGCGGTTGCGAATGGCCTCCTCGAAGTGACGAATGGCCGTGTTTGACTTATCTTCAACCAAGTCCCACTTATTCACGACAACGACGATGCTCTTGAAGTTCTTCTGAATAATTTGAACGATGTTGAGGTCCTGACTCTCAATGCCGCGTGTGGCATCAATCATCAAGATGCAAACGTCAGAGTTCTCGATAGAGCGAATGGCACGCATGACAGAGTAGAACTCTAAGTCTTCTGTAACCTTATTCTTACGGCGAATACCTGCGGTATCGACCAAGTAAAAGTCAAAACCAAACTTCGTGTAACGCGTAAGGATACTGTCGCGTGTAGTACCTGCGATGTTGGTCACGATGTTGCGGTCTTCCCCTAAGAAGGCATTGATAATGCTGCTTTTACCTGCGTTAGGACGGCCTACAACGCTGAAGCGAGGAATGTCGTCTTCGGCCTCGTCGCTGTTATCGTCCTTACCCAACTTCTCAATGATGAGGTCGAGGAGGTCGCCCGTTCCGCTACCAGTGATGGCTGAAATGCAGAAAGGGTCGCCAAGGCCTAATTTGTAAAACTCGGCAGCTGTATAACGGTCTTCGTTATTATCGGTCTTGTTGGCACACAAAATGACAGGCATATTGGTGCGACGTAGAATAGATGCAACTTCAGCGTCTAAGTCGGTGATGCCGTTCTTTATGTCAACAACGAAAAGGATTATGTCAGCTTCTTCGGTGGCAAGGGTTACTTGCTTGCGAATTTCACCTTCGAATACGTCGTCAGAGTTTACTACCCAACCGCCCGTATCGACGATTGAAAATTCTTGTTTACCCCATTCGCACTTGCCATATTGACGGTCGCGTGTGGTGCCGGCTTCATCGCTGACAATGGCCTGGCGTGTTCCCGTAAGGCGGTTGAACAGGGTTGATTTGCCGACATTAGGTCGGCCAACTATGGCTACTAATTTTGACACTTTGTAATTGGGTATTATGTGTTATGAAATGGGTTCTTGTTAGTAGGTTAGAACTACACGTCTTATAGCTCAGTTACGCGGTGAGCCTTAATCTAACTTATAGCCGTAGGCTTCAAGGCGTTTGGTGTTGCTGCGCCAATCTTTATCGACTTTGACAAAAATTTCGAGATAGATGTTTTTGCCAAAGAACTTTTCAAGTGTCTTGCGAGCTTCAGAGGACACCTTTTTAAGTGCAACACCGCGATGACCGATGATGATGCCCTTCTGACTATCGCGTTCAACGTAGATGACAGCGTTGATATGAATGTGTTTGTCGTCTTCTTTAAATTGTTCAACAACCACTTCTACAGCGTAGGGTATCTCTTTGTCGTAGTAGAGAAGTATCTTCTCGCGGATAATCTCTGTAACAAAGAAGCGTGCGGGTTTGTCAGTCCATTGGTCTTTGTCGAAGTAGGGAGGCGAGTCGGGGAGTAACTCCTTGATGCGGCTTAGTACGTTGTCAACGTTAAACTTAACCTTTGCGGAGATAGGGAAAATTTCAGCTTTGGGAAGGCTCTCGTGCCACAATTGCACTAACTTCTCTAAGTCCTTTTGGTTTGAAATGTCGATTTTGTTAATCAACACCAAAACGGGCACATCCATCTTTTTTACCTTTTCAAGAAAGTCACTATTCTTGTCGGGTGTCTCAACGACGTCAGTGACGTAGAGTAATACGTCAGCATCTTGAAGGGCTGATACTGAAAAGGCCAACATCTCTTCTTGTAGCTTATAGTTGGGCTTGAGCACTCCTGGAGTGTCAGAGAACACGATTTGAGCATCGTCAGAGTTGATGATGCCCATAATGCGGTGACGAGTAGTCTGTGCCTTAAAGGTGGCAATAGAGATGCGTTCGCCCATAAGTAGGTTCATGAGAGTTGACTTACCAACGTTGGGATTGCCTACTATGTTTACAAAGCCTGCTTTATGCATATATGATGTAATGATAGATAGTTTGTGACAAGAGCAACCTTGTGTAATGGGTATTGCTCAAGAAAAGATTTTAAAGGTTTATAACCTAAGGCAAGCCTCGGTTATAAACCTTCAAAAGTTGATGATGAATGTGTTCTTTCTTATTTTATTTCTTAGGATCGTATGCCCACTTCAGGTAGGCTGCGCCCCAAGTAAAGCCTGCACCAAAGGCGCAAAGAATAAGGTTGTCGCCCTTCTTGAGTTGCTTTTCGTAGTCCCACAAAGCTAAGGGAAGCGTACCTGCTGAGGTGTTGCCATAGCGCTGAATGTTAAGCATAACCTTGTCCATAGGTAACTCTAAGCGATGAGCTACGGCTTCGATAATGCGCACATTGGCTTGGTGAGGTACGACCCATGCAATGTTATCATGCGTAAGGTTGTTACGTTCGGCAATTTGTGCACAAGCATCACTCATATTCGTTACAGCGAACTTAAATACGGTGCGTCCCTCTTGGTGGAGGTAGTGCATGCGGTGGTCGATAGTGAAGTAAGAAGGGCTGCAAACGCTACCGCCTGCTTTCATGCAGAGGAAAGGAAGTCCCTTACCGTCAGTGCGCAAGTAACTATCTTGCCAGCCTAATCCTTCTTCTGTAGAAGGCTCTACCAAAACGGCTGCGGCACCATCACCAAAGATAGGACATGTAGCACGGTCGGTATAGTCGACAATTGACGACATCTTATCAGCGCCGCATACGACAATCTTTTTGTAACGTCCGCTTTGAATCATTCCAGACGCTGCGTCCATGGCGAAAAGGAAGCCACAACATGCAGCTTGCATGTCAATGGCGAAGGCATTCTTCATGCCTAAACGGCCAATAACAATGCTTGAGGTTGAGGGAAAATGGTAGTCGGGGGTTGTGGTGGCAACGATTACGCAGTCTACTTCTTGAGGGTCAGTACCAGTCTTTTCAAGCAATTGTTTTACGGCTTTTCTTGCCATATAACTTGTGCCGAGACCCTCTTCATTTAAGATGCGGCGTTCTTTAATGCCGATACGTGTCATGATCCACTCATCATTCGTGTCGACCATGCGTGATAGCTCGTCGTTATTAAGTACGTATTCAGGAACGTATCCACCTACGCCCGTAATGACTGCATTTATCTTTTCCATAGGAATGTGTATTAACAGAAAGGCCTTTCTTTTTATTGCGCAACGATAATGGTACTATAATTTTTTGAAAAGTGATGACACGATAGTCCGCTTATTGGTTGTTTGCCCGCGTATAATGGCTTTTTCAAGAAAGACCCTTGTTTTTTTATGATAAAAGAAATAGCTTAAGAGTTGTATAGCGTTACGCTTATCAAGCACCTGAATAATAAGGCAGGCGGTCGAGTAAACGCAAAGTGCTTTAATCTACAACTCTTAAGCTACAGAAATTTTGTCAAAGCTTACGAGAAAGCTTTGGTTGTGCTTACTCAGCCACTTCTTTTACGATGGCGAGTTTACCACGATAGTAGCCACAAGTGGGGCATACTGTGTGGTAGATGTGCCAACCACCACAATTGGGGCATACTGCTAATGTAGGAGCAACTGCCTTGTCGTGAGTTCTACGTTTGAGAGTTCTCGTCTTTGATTGTCTTCTTTTAGGATGTGCCATTTTCTTTTTTTATTTTTAGAATGTTTTTACTTGTTATCTTTGACCACTTTGATTATTCTTCGTCATCGAAGTTGTTATCGTCAGTCGTCATGATGTAGCTAACCATGTCTTTATTACATTCGCCTTCAGCGTGAACACGTTGCATGGGTAATGCTGTTTCAATGATTTCATAAAGTTGCCATGATAAGTCATAGCACGGATTGTTTGCTTTGAGATATAGCATCTCAGGAGCATCGCAATCTTCTGGCTCAGCGTCTTTAATCTTTACGTTGTCCGTGGCCTCTACTTCAATGGTAAGAGGATCGAGACATCGATCGCAAGCCACGATTACGTTACCTTTTACTTTAATTTGAACATTGAAAATGTTTCCAGCCGATGCGCGAACAAATATTTCGGCGTGAACATCTCCGCCACTTATTTCTTCTTGCTCCAGGTCAGCGAAGAAGCGATCAGTTAGCTCAATGTCGAGGCGTTTAGCTGCTTCGGCAGCATTCGCCAAATTGATATTTAGGAGGTTTTCACTTTGCATAGCGGCTGCAAAGGTAGTAATTTTTTATCGTTTGCAATGTTTTGCCTGATGTTTTTTATTGATTTTCTTATTAAAAACGGCTTCCGATGGTCTTATTTTAGTCACTTTGTGGTTTTGTAGGGTCTTGAAGTAGACAAGAGTATGATGTTAAGATATTGGTCGTTTGTTGTATATATCGTCAACAATTATCACCAAATTTTGAATTTTTCAATGAGCCGTGGTGAAGCAATTGTTATTTTGGCATTAAGTTCTGTAATTGGATTGTTCAATTGTAAATTCATTTTTTTCTTATTTTCTTCATCAAGAAATACTTCCATGTAATACTTGTGCGATTCGTTTGGGTGTGATGCTATGTTTTTAACCTTGGCTATTATCTTGTCATTGTTGTCAGAGACTATTATATTTATGGGCATATTTGCTTGCACTTGCTTAGCCTCATTTTCTGAAAGGAATCCATAACATGACAGTAATTGACAATTTTGCCTATCCGTATCAATATAGAAAAGAACTTCACCAGTATTCACTTTATCGCCTACACATTTATCATTAGGGTAGCTTAGTATACCTGACGCGGTTGACGTGATATAATCCATGCAAGTGTCATTGCTATAGGACAGTATCGTATCACCTTTAGTTACTTCCGTTGAGTTGGATTTCATTATAGAGGCTATCTGTCCATTACTTCTTGCAAAGATAGAATCTGATTGGATATCAGTTCTTGTATAGACCTTTATTGGCAATGTTTGGGGCAAGCGAATGAAGTAACATCCGATTAGCAACGCACATACAATCAAGAAGATGACCAAAATTCCCCATCGAAGCATCCAACCAGGGGGGCGCCCCATTATCTCTTGTATCTCTTCACATCGCATGGTCAGTCCTTTCAAGTTATTCTTCGTTTCCATTTTTCGTCACTTGATTTAAATCCAACTGATTGCGAATTAATTCGTAATATAGTCCTTGTTTGGCGGTTAATTCGTCATGCGTTCCTTCTTCTGCCACATGACCGTGGTCAATCACAATGATTTTATCGGCATTGCGAACGGTCGATAATCGGTGTGCTACCACAACGACAGTTTTGCCTTGATAAAAGTGTTCAAGATTTTGCATAATAATGCGTTCGTTGCTTGTATCGAGAGAGTTAGTTGCTTCGTCTAAAATGATAAACTCTGGATTCTTGTAGACGGCACGTGCGATAAGTATTCGCTGCTTTTGTCCGGCACTAATGCCATTGCCTTCCATACCAATCTTGGTGCTATATCCCATGGGCAACGAAAGAATAAAATCTTCTATATTAGCCACCTTTACAGCATGTAGCAATCGAACAGGGTCTATTTCGTCAACGCCTACGGCTATATTATTAGCTATAGTATCGGAGAAGATAAAACTCTCTTGCATGACCGAACCCGTTTTGCTTCGCCACAAGCGTGGATGAATCATCGAGAGTGGCGTGTTGCCTATTTTTATTTGACCATGTAGGGGTTCGTAAAATCCTTGCATGAGCTTGACGATAGTTGTCTTGCCACTACCACTTGCGCCTACGATTGCGGTCACTTTGCCTTGTGGAATGGTCAGCGACACGTCATCTAAGGCATAGTCACGTTCTGCACCACTATAGCTAAAGCGGATATGGTCTAAATGAATGTCGTGGCAGGTGGGCAATTCGTGCAGCAGTGCCTCGCTGTTTTGGTCTTCATCTTTTTGATTGTGTATTTCGTTCAGTCGTTCTAAACTAATCTGAGCATCTTGCAAGGATTGGAAGAAACCTATAAACTCACCTATGGGGGCTGACACTTGACCCAATATATAGGTCATCGACATCATCATACCCAATGTCATTTGTCCATCTACTACTGCTTTAGCAGCAATAAACGAGATGATTATTTGGGTGGTTTGTGTAAAGAACACGGAGCCGGTTTGTTGAATCTGCGAGAGTTTGAGTCCACGTATGCTGATTTTGAACAGTTTGGCTTGAATGCGCTCCCACTCCCAGCGTTTCTGTTTCTCACAATTGTTCAACTTGATCTCTTGCATGCCTTGCACCAATTGGATAAGTTTACTTTGCTCGCCCGCTGATTGATTAAAACGTTTTATGTCCAGTTCACGACGATAGCGCATAAACGATAATACCCAAATGGCATAAAGCCCATTGCCTAAAAGGAAGATGCCCAATATCATAGGGTGATAATACCCTAAGATACCAGCGAACAAAAAGAAGTTGAATATGGAGAATATAATATTGAAAGAGTTGCTCATCAGCAGCGATTTGATACGACTATGGTCGCCAATGCGCTGCATAATGTCACCTGTCATTTTTGTGTCAAAATAGCTAAGCGGCAATTTCATGAGTTTGGTCAAGAAGTCTGAGATTAAAGCTACATCAACGCGCGTATTGATGTGAAGCATGATCCAACTGCGAATGTAACCTACGGCTAATTGACTGACAAAGAGAAACAGTTGTGCTATCAGAATGAGCGTAATAAAACTCAAATTGCGTTCTCCTATACCCACGTCAACCAATGATTGCGTGAGTATAGGAAATGCCATTTGCAGCACACTGCCTAATGCCATACCCAAAGCCAACTGGGCAAATTGGCTTTTGTAGGGTAGTAGGTAGCGGAGAAAGAACAATAGACTTTTCTTTGAGCTGCGTTCAGGTTCTTCTTCAATATTTGCAAAGTCTGCATTGGGTTCAAGGAGTAAGGCGATGCCTTGATCAAACTCATTAGGGTTCGACTTTCCTAACCAACACTTACAAAATTCTTGTTGATTATAGGTGATTAATTGAGAAGCGGGGTCGGCTATTTGAAATTGTAAAGAACCTTTTCTGCTTTTCTTTACATTATAGCATACAACAAAGTGATTCTGATTCCAATGCAAAATACAAGGTAGAGGTGCTTCATTCGCCAATTTTTGGAGTGTTATTCTTACACCATTCGTATGAAAACCTATATTCTCTGCTGCATCACTAATGCCTAATAAGGATACACCTTCTCGTGTGATAAAACACTTCTTTCGAAGTGTTTGCAGTGAATAGTGATGTCCATAGGATTTTGCAACCATACGCAGACAGGCGGGACCGCAGTCCATCGCCTCATTCTGCGTATAGAGTGGATATTTATTTATCATTTTGAGTCCCGTTTACTCTTTTGTGCCCAATCCAAAGTATAGACGACACTCAGCATAAAATAGCGCGGAAGAATGTCGGTGTAAGATTCTACACGACTTGTGGCATTGAGGCTTGAATAAATGTTGTTTTTCGGAGTAAGTATACCATTAGCTATTAATCGAACAGACAATTGGTCTGACAAAAAACGGCGTGCCAAAGAAGCGTTCCACTGACAATGCGCCTTGTTGATAGAGGCATCGGCAAAGCCATTATAGATGTTGGCACAAAAGTCTGAAGCTAATTGGAGTTTCCAAGGCAAATCCCAACTAAAGTCGGCAGCCAACCTCGTTTCGCGATAGTGTGTCCATACTACTTTGCTTAATAGTAATAAACGCTGTATTCCATCTGCTTGAGAAGCGGAATTTATTGCCTATTGTTCCACGAAGTGTTGCATTGGGGGTTACTCCGTATTGCTGCAATAAGCCACCCTTCTCGGTTGCTGCACTAAGTTGTGACATATCTGCGTTCTGACGATAGTTGCCGCGCACCGAAAGGGTGATATAGAATCTCTGATTCTTATCGAGAGGCAAACTATACCCTACATCACCATTGGCTGCATGCGTGCGATTGGTGTTAACCATTTCGTAGATGCGTCCACCATTCTCTGCATTGTAGATAGATGATGCTACGATGTCATTGTGTGTGCGAACATATTGCAGCGAAACGTATGCATCGTGTTGGATTTTGCGTTGACTCATGCCATAGCGGAAAGCTAAACGATGAGCATACTCACCCAGAAGTGAAGCATTGCCACGGAAAAGGTTGAGTGGGTCAGCATTGTCCTCTATCTGAAGCATGTTGAGTAGGTTCGGCAGTTGATGCTCACCCGTATAGTTGAGGTTAAGTTCGGGCACCCACTTGTGTTTACCATTTGAATGGTAGTCAACCTTGAGTGTGGGTCGGAATGAATAGGCATGGCGATCTATATCGTATGAACGCTCATTACGCTGATAGTCCAAATGCTTGTATTGAAGTACGGCCGCCAGGTCGGTATCGAATTGTATGTTTCCACGCTTTAGCCCTGTAAGTTTATGTGAAAGGCGCAAACCAACACTGCCCGTTTGCTTCTTTTCTTTGCTATAATAGCTATTCTCGTTGTCAAAACAAATGGCTTGCCATTCACCATCGGGAAGTATACCTAACGAACCTCTTGTCCAATCCAACGCATCTGACCACTCTTGCATACGTTCCAAACGATAATAAGGATGTGATAAGTTGCCATAGGTATGGTTGAAGGCCACGTAAGGGGTGAACACACCATCATATTTGTCGTTTTTAAAGTACTTATAGCCATAATCAATCGAAGCATCAACTGTTGTGTTGTGCTCTGTATGATTGTTATAGATGCGTCGGTGGTCATTGTCTTGCGTGCCGAGATAGTCTAACTTGTAATTGTTATACAGATCATTTTGCACATTGTTATGATTTACTTGCAAGTTGATGTTAAATGGATTGCCCCCTAAAACAAGAGATGTTTTCCACTCGGGCTTGTAAGTAAACGTTTTTTGCTTTTGAAGTGTGGGATTGAGCAAAGTGTAGAGCATATCGTCAGATGACAAGCGCGTTACATTATTCCAAATGCTATCCACTTCCCAAGTATGCCAATCTTGTTCTCCCCTTTTCCAAAAGGCAAGCGTGAGGGCATCTTGTGCGTTGCGCATATTGTCGAAAGTGAAGTCAAACTTCAGTTCGCTCTGCCATTTCTTCGTTTGTCTGGCGCGAAGGGCGGCATAAGCGTTAACACGTGTGTCTTTATCCGAAACGAAGGTTTTGTTCTTCGCCATGAGGTTATCGGGTATGAGGAATGTTTCCGTATTCGTCCACGTATGGGTCTTTTGCTCTTTTTGTTGTACGGAGGCGTTGCTGCTAAAGCGCCACGTGCTATTAGGCTCAAAAAAATACTCAATATTCGCTACTTTATTTTTATGTCTTCCCGTTGAATAGCGATCAGCCATATTGAGCATATCCAACATTTTTCGTTCTTCATTGAAGTTGTTAATATCTGCATTAATGCTAAGCATCTGCCGATCGTCCATACGCATCAAGAAGCCTTGTCCGCCCCATAGCTTTTCAGTAGCAACGTCTGCCTCAAGTTTAGCCATCCAGGTGCCAAGATATTCACGTTTCAAATGTACGTCCATCACATATTGCTTATCGTGCATATCGCGTCCCGTTAGTTCACTTAGTTCTCCTTGCTTATCATATACCTTTACCTTACTCACAATGTAGGCTGGCAAACGATCAAGCGCAGCATCTATGTTGCCATTGAAAAAGTCTTTTCCACTGAATAGCAAACTCTCAATGGCTTTACCATTGACATAAATCACACCTTCTTCAATCTTGGTATTAGGTAGTTGCAGCACCAATTTGCGAAGTGATTCATTCTTGAGTATATTAAAGGCATCAGCATTGTATACCAACGTATCCCCTTTATAATACATCTTAATCTTCGTCGCTGTAACCGTAGCTTCGTTGAGATTACGTTGTTTCATAGCGGGAAGAAGGTTGATCGTTCCCATATCGATGCGTTTCTTTTCTGAATCGATATGTACATTCTTCTTTACGCTATCGTACCCCGACGCACTAACTATCAGTACTACATCTTGATATGACGAAGATATCTTGAGGTTAAAAACGGCACCACTATTCTTGTCGAGGTATCCCGTTGAGTTGCCATTTCTTTCCTCCACAATCATGTTGAGCTTTGCTTTGGTTACAGCCAACACGCTATCGTTGGCTGCATTCAGTACCTTTACGTTGGCTTCATGTAGTCCTTCGTTGGTAATTGGATTGATTACTTCGCCCGTCAGCACTATATTCTGAGCAAAGGCTATAGAAGTCATTATTAATAAGAAGAGAAACGTAAGAATCTTTTTCATAGTAATTTAATTATTTTTAGGAAAACTGATTTAATTGGTTTCTTATATTAGCATTTGATTGCAAAGTTCTAAAAAAACGAGAAATAAAGCGTAATTACTTACACCTTTTTAAAAAAAACTTATAAGGAGGCGAGTGTGCAATAATAAATCGCACACTCGCATAAGGCTTTCCTTAGTGGAACGAAACCATTAAACAAACGATGAAGTACCGTTACAATACTTCTTCAAGACATGATTCGGACCACTACAAACAACTGCAAGACCATCAAAAGCAGTACAGCTGCCTTTGCAGTCCACAATTGATACACCTCGCTGACTTCCGCAGGTGGTTGCGCAAGAAGTTAGACCTGAAGTGCCGCCAGATCCCGCAGAACTTCCTCCAAAAACCAACTTCATCTCTTCTGGGGAGAGAGAGGTTGTTTCTTTCAAAACGATAGGTTTGATTCGTTTCATAATGTAAATAATTTAAAGTTTTAAAAAAATGGTGATAATCACCCTATATTGTCTTTGGTATTAAGTGCTATATTTGAGAATAGGTCGTAGAATAACGAAAATATAGTAGCATCTGATATCAGATTCTTATTATTGAAGTGCAAGAGTTGCTCTAATAGTTTTGATAGTTCGCTTTTTGATTTTGACTTATCAATCAAATCAATAAGCACTTCATTCTTTATAAGAACAGTTGTATTCACTTGTTCCTCATGATGTGAATGTGTCGCTTGCGTATCAGAAATGCGATAAGTTACCAATGGAATAGGAATAACGAATAAAGTCCCTCCGCGACCTGCTATATCTGCCCATAACTTATAATCTTCAGCATAAGGATAGTTTTGAGAATATGATAGGTTATTTTCAAATAAAAAGTCTTTTCTTATCATTACAGATGAATGAGACATTATATTTCCTAACAAAAGCATTGCCTGAAAGTTTATTATATGACCTTTAATAGGTGATTCTATGATTGTGTCATCACCCAACACTTTTGAATAAGAAGCGCATATAGTTATATCTTTATCATATTCCATTATGGCAACTTGCTTTTCTATTCTTAAAGGAGACATAATATCATCTGCATCCATTCTAGCTATATATTTTCCATGGCTCTCATACAATCCACAATTTAGAGTTGAAATATAGTCATGCTCGCGTCTAATCAAATGGATTCTCGAATCAGAGAAACTCTCCACTACCTTAATACAGCCATCAGTTGAGCCATCATCTAAAACTAAAAGTTCAAAATTTGTATAGGTTTGAGAGAGTATGCTTTGAATACATTCTCCAACAAAATTCTCAGCATTATACATCGGAAGTACAATGCTTACCAAAGGCATGTTATTATCCATTTGTTATGCGATTTACTAACTGTTTGTACTTATGAGCGTGCAATTTAAGATTCGAAAATCCGTCACATGTCATTTTACTCTTTATTTGTAATTCTCTTGCGCTTTCACAATCAAGTGCAAGGGCTGTTTCAATAGTCTTAATTAATTCTTGAGTAAAAGCATCGTTAATGGTAGAAGTCTGGGCTACTATTGCATTTTGGGAGTCATGAAAAATTTCATTCAATCCCCAACCATCTGTTGATACCACTACACCTATGTTATGCAACATTTCAAGTGCTGTATAGCTACATTGTTCCGTATAACTTGGCAAAATTCCAATATCAGCTGCGGCATACCAGAGATTTAATTGTTCTGGATTAAGTAACCCTGTATAGATGATGTGGGAAGAACTTGTTGGAGTTAACTTTGAAAAATCTCCTAATGAATGTACCTCACCAGCCACCACAAGGCGAATGTCCTTGAATGTAGCACATATTTGCTCGAATGCTTTAAGCAATTCAAATATGCCTTTGGCTTTTGTTGGGCGTCCTACGAATAAGAGTATTTTTTCTTTTTCGCTGACGTTAAGTTTTGTCCTTGCTTCTTTCTTGCTAAGGGCAATCCCATTGGAGTTTTTTATAAAGCAATTGGGTATATAGTACAATTTGTTAGTTGACGCACCATATACTTCATGCAAGAGTTGATAGGTTGAATGCGACAAACAGATTACTGCATCTGCTATTTGGTACATTTTCTTTTCTTCTTTACAGGAATTCCTGACATACCGAACTGTATCGTTGTCAATATTATCAACTTTACGATGCTCTAATATCTTTCTCAAACTTTCTGAATTACCTAAAAGCGGTGAAGTCCAACCCTGGTCATGAATCGTAAACACTATCTTTGACTTTGGAAAGTTTACACGAACAGCCTTCAAAAAGTCTGAGCAGGACGAATGATTCACAAAGAATACATTGTCCTTTTTGTCTTCAATATAAAGTGAGAGTAAAGGACATATCAGTTCTCCTGCTTTCATGAAGTTCCCTTGAGCACAATATGGTATATCATACCTACGAATGCCGTCATTGACGGATATGCACAACTCCTTTACTTCTGCATTAAAGGATAGTATATTGACATTGTAATCTGCGCGATCGAACATTCGGGCGAAGTGCCGCACGTAAGTGCCCACTCCATTCTGTTTAGAACTTATATGTTCGTCAATGAGATATATCTGTTTCATTTGAGGCTATGCTTAAATCCATACTAACAGTTGACCTTGCATTTGTAGCTCAAGTCTACCTGCTAATCCTTCTTTTAAAGAGAGTTTCTTAGCATCAACTCGTGATTGTTGTTTGATAAACATTCGCAAATCAGGTTTGTAAAAATCAACTTCTTTATGAAGTCCTTTTTGCAGTTGGTTATACAACAACTTCTTATCCTCTAATACGGATTTCCAAGATGCTAAATATGAGTCATCAAACACAGTAGATCCACTTTTATTCGCTCCCTGCAAGTGATAAAGCACATAATGCAGAATGCCTAAAAGGCCTTTTTCTAAACTCCAGTCCTTGATCCGGGTTACATCGAATTGCATGATTCTTTCGTCAAGGTTTTGAAGAATGTCCGCCCCATAGCCTTTCATGTAGTTGTTTTGTATCAAATATTCGATGCCCCAACCGATTCCACTCAATCCATTTGCGAAGTCAATAGAAACAGTCTTCGTTAGCTGATCCATTACACTCTCAACTAAAAAATCGGCAGCATGTTCAACTTTCTTCTTTCTGCTACATCTTGCATAGTGGGCAAGAACTAATGCTATGCCCATCTTGCCATCTAACAGACCTATTGCACTCGGAACATCATTGGCATGAAGAATCAAGCGGTTCAGTATTTTCTCTTCCTTCGTGAATATCGCGTAATTGTTTCTATTGTATCTCATCAATGCATAATTATAAACCATTTTCGACCATGAAAGCTATATCTTCCACATTATATATACTGGGTAGCGTTTTACCATTCAATAATAGAGTTGGAGTTGCTGAGAACCCCGTTGTTTCTATCCACTTTTCGTGTCGCTCAAATTCTTCTGCTACTACAGTATTGTTTGCATCTATTTCCTTGCTGAAGAATTTAGCTTGTTTGACCTTACCGCCAGCATACCAATCTGAAAACACTTTCCAAGCTTTTTGCGCACCATATTTGAAATAGGCAGCAATGAGCAATTTGTTCACATCACTCAGCTCTTCTGAAAAGTAATTAAACACATATTGGATCTGACAACCAGCATCCAACAGTCTTTGTAAGTACTTGTGCATTTCAGCACAGGGTTGACAATATGGATTGCTCATTATGGTCAATTTGTAGTTAGCATCTTTATTGCCAAAAACTATGTGTGAAGTATTCTCACTGCAATCAAAACTCTTTTCCTTACTCAATAATGCACCGATAATCGTTGGTTTATATTTTATTTGAGCAAGCTTATACTTCATTTGCATAGCCTCATTTCTACTGCGCAACAAGTCTACGAATTTACATATCGCCATTATTGATAAAGCGTAAGCTACTCCCACCATGATAAGACCTTGAATGGTTTCCGTGTCTATGTGAATGCATCTATTTGATAAACTATAGCATCCGATGAACCCTTGTATTACCAGCACTACTAAAGTACATAGGCACAAAGGACACCAAAGTTTTGCCTTAAACTTCTGATACCATAAGCTCCAAAAAGGGAACAATATTCCTATAATAGAATAGATTGACAGTACATGAGTTAGGTTAGGCATTACAAAAGCTGAAACTGCTGAAATAGCGAAATAGCCCAATCCTATTTCACCCCAACCATAACGGTTGAACAACTTTGCCGCTTTGGACTGTAAAACATCATTGCAAGTTGCAGTTTTTGACATTTGACAAATCTTATCGGCAAGTGCACTATCATAATTCAATGTCTTACGGATAATCAAATACGATATAGTTGCACCAATCATATTGGTAAGCACAAATGCTATGGATATAGCATTCCCACTATTATTCCAACCTAATACTGCAAGTAACAACAAGAAAAGAAGCCCCATACACACATACTCTGCCTTGCCTATATTCTCGGTTTGCTTGTGAATTTTGTAGTCGGGTTCTATTGATGACTCATCAGGAAAGATTTGCATAATGACCCCTGTAGATTCCTTCTCGAAATCTTTAGCATCACTGTTCATCTCCTGTCCATACCAATCATATATAATTCTTCCGTCTTTGGCTATTCGTTTTACAATTACAATGTCATTGTATGCTTCTGCCAAAAAGGGCGTATCAAGATTTGCCATTTCACTTTTGTTTGGAAGTTTAACGGCGGTAGTCTTGACATTATATCTTGACAACATCTGTTGCAAGCCATACAAAGTATAGCAGTATGGATTTTCTTTATATAGGTCTTCAGAAAAGCTTTTCGTATATGGAATTTTCAATTCTGAAAGGATTCGTGTGAGTAAGGTCATTTCGTTTGTATTATAGGTTTGATGATGCAAAGGTATAGCATTGTTGTTGCATTTTTTTTACATATTTACTACGTTTATGTTACAAATAAGTAGTAGCCTTGTAAAGTCTAAAGGCTTACTTGGGGGTACAAAGAATTACTAATGATTATGTTTTGTCCTTGCTATCCACTTGTTTTTGAACTTACATTACTTTCTTACTTCTAGTCTTTACAAATCAATAGGATTTCAATTTCATTTTAAACATCAGATGTACTGATTTTTGTATACATCCGAAGCATTGGATTTCGTTCGCAAAATTATGATAAAGAATGTTTATGAACAAGTGATAGGATTCTCTCTGTGACATTTTGATGTAATGTAAACATTTGAAAATCAATGGTTAATTAAGAATACTATATCTAGAAATACCCCTAAAATGTCACAAACTTTTTTTAGGTTTCCCTGCTTTTTCGTTGGTAAGTAGTAGGAACTTGCAGTAAAAAGTGGAAGAACCATATTTTGTCGATCCCTTAATATTTACTAACAGTCTAAAAACATTCTTTTAGATTTTTCCTATTTGTTGTATTTTATTGTGAGTTATCACATATTATCTTATCTTTGCAGAAGATAGGCTTCGGCTCAGCATAACGTTCAAGCAAGCTTGACGTTCTGCATTCGCCTTGCACTATCTTTGCACAAGATAAGCTACTAACGTTCAAGCAAACTTGACGTTCTGCTCTCACCTTGCATAATTTTTGCATATAAAAGAATCCGCAATTAGCATAAACCTATGAAGTACAAGTTCCTTAATATTACTTTTGCTTTTATCTCATTAAGTTTCCTATTATGTTGCCAATCGCAAACACATAAGGATTTGTGTAATGCTGACAATCTGCTTGAAACGAATATAGACTCTGCTCAAAGAATCGTGCAGTCAATTCAACCGAGTTCATTGCATAGCTTGGCAGATAGTGCGTATTATGTGTTACTGAAAAGTATTATAATCTATAAGCGCTATGAAAAGCAACCTACTTCTACACTTGATTTCCCCGTTCAGTTTTATGAAAAGGAGGAGAACTATAGACTCTTACAAAAAGCATACTATTATCGGGGAGCTATAAATGTTGATAATAAAGGTAAAGCGGAGATTAGCGCGCTTGACTTTAAGAAAGCGGAAAACTTGAATGAAATCGTAAGAGATTCTTCTTTAATAAAGAAATTATATGGATCGATGACTAGTCTGTATTTTTCAAGCAAAAATTATCATGAACATTTAATTTACGAAAAGAAATCTTTAAAATTAGCACAACAACTGGACGACAAAGAATTGCAAGCTTTTTACTATAGTGGCATGGCTATATGCCTTAAGGCTTTAGGCAAGAGAGGGTTGGCTGCGCCATACGTTGATTCATCATTGTCTTTTGTCAATTATATGCCTCAAAAGGAAAGCCAATCTGCCATCTATTGTAATAGTGGTAATTTTTTTGTCGATCATGATCTTAACAAGGCAAGTTCCTATTATCGTAAGGCATTATCTCTAAATCCCAACAATGAATTAGCAATGTTTGGAATGCTAAAAGTAGCAGTATATAAAGAAGATGAAAAGAACATTGACTACTGGGGAAGCAAGATATCTACTACCAACGACAATGAGCTAAAAGAAGAGATCTATCAGCTTTTAAAGAGCGATGCGCAAAAGAAAGGCCAATTTAAAAAGGCCTATTTCTATTCAAAAAAAATAGATAGTCTCAATTTTAAACTGAAAGCAGCCATAACAACTTATAAGGTGGAGAGCGTTCAAAAATCATATAAACATTCCGTAAACGATGAACTAATGACTAAACAAGCTCATCATAAACTCTATACAAGCCTTATAGGTTGTATTGTGTTGTTGATATTGACTTCATTTATGATTGTAATGAATAAAAGGGGAAAAGATAATATTAACTCATTAGAAATAAATGTAAGCCAACTTGGTAATAAAAATAAGACAATGGAAACCTCCATTAAAGAAAAGAATGACATCATCACTAAGTTACAACAACAAATCAAAGTGATAGAAGAATCTAACAAAGTTGAGAAAAAGGCATCAAAAAAATCTATAGAAGAAATAAAGCAGGGGTTAGCTATTTTGCTTCGTGTATTCCAAAACGAAAAAGGTGCTTTATACGACAATAAGAGCAGAAAATTATTCATTTCGTGTTATAAAATCATAGATAAAGATTTTATATCAAAATTAGAAAATGAGGCAACACTGCAAGAGCAGCTAATCTGTGTGCTTATACATAATAATTTTTCAAAAGAACAGATTATTAATGTACTATCATTATCTGATGAAGCTTTTCGAAAACAAAAAAGTCGTACATTGAACAAGCTCAAAGATAAGGAAGGACTACAGGATGTTTGTGACATTTTAAGCATGATTTAATGTGAAATTTGTACGTATTACGTTGATAATCAAGAATATGCACATTCTATGAATGTCACAAGGGGTTGCCTATATGCAGCACAGTTATTACCTTTGCACTGACATGTTAATTTAAATTAGTAAAGATGATAACGACTTCATTAACATTGGTTACTGCTGCATTTACAATTGCTCAGCCGGTTAACATAACCAATATCCCGTTTAAGAAGGTAAATGTCTCATACGACATAAAGCCCAATCTACAACGTTCCCCAAACAATGTTGCCGCAAACGTTCATGCAATGATTCAAAATGGTCGTTTAGTTGTATTGTTTGCAGATAATTCGTTTCCTAACGTTTCCTAACATAAAAGTGACATTAAGCTGCAACAACACCGTTCTTTTTTTCAATCACTATTCACACATGGTTGGCGAAGACATTACTCTGCCCGTTCAAGTTATGGAGGTCGGGGAATACACTATTGACATCCAAAAGGACGCAGCGCATTATGTCGCTACATTCTGTGTAGAATAACATGAGTCTGTAAAGAAATGGTGGGCTAAGATTGTATTTCTTAGACGTTTATAAACTGCAATTTAGCCTCTCCCCCTAACCCCTCCCCAGACCGGGGAGGGGGTAGGGGAGAGGCTAATTTGCAGTTTATATTTGACATAAAAGCATTTTTACCCGCACAATTCGTTGTAGAAATGTTTAAGGGGTGTTCTAAAAATTCTGGGCTCTATAACGAATTGTGTGGGTAAACTGCAATTTGTCGAAGAGATGCGCGCCACAAACGCGCCTACGTAACGCGTGCTTTTCTTTGTATAAGATAGGCTGCACCTCGGCATAACGTTCAAACAAGTTTGACGTTCTGCACTCGGTTTGCACTATCTTTGACATTATCGGCTGTGGCTCAGCAATTCGAGCAAACTCGATTGCATTCGCCTTGCACGATAATTCTAGCACGCGCGGCCTAATGT
>JBNMKQ010000028.1:0-19430 GCA_050874425.1 Alloprevotella sp. | reverse complement strand
CTTTCGGCTCAGATAAGCCAACTCCATCTGTAGTTTCCTGCTTTCCACCAATCATCGCCAAGAAGTCCTCTTCCGTAACGATAGGAATATTCAGTTTCTCCGCCTTCTCGCGTTTTGAAGGGCCCATACCTTCGCCAGCAAGGATAAAAGAAGTCTTCTTCGAAATGCTCCCCGTATTCTTACCGCCGTTATCTTCAATCAACTTCTTATATTCGTCACGCGAATAATGTTCAAACGTGCCACTAATCACCACCGTTTTACCCACCAAAGCCGTTGAAGCCAAAGTCACTTGCTCCACTTCCATTTGCAGTCCAGCCTTGCGCAACCGATTGATGAGGTCAATGTTACGTTCCTCGCGCAAGAAGGTGCGAACGCTCGAAGCTATCACATCGCCTACGCCCTCACATGTCAGTAAGTCGTCAATCGTAGCCTCAAAAAGCGCATTCATCGATTGAAAGTGACGAGCAATGTTTTTAGCCACTACCTTACCTACGAAGCGAATACCAAGAGCGAAGAGCACCCTCTCGAACGGCACATTCTTACTCTCTTCTAATCCGTCTATTACCTTCTGTGCCGAACGCATACGAGTCGCATCAAATCCCCACAAGTCCTCTACACGTAATTGATACAAGTCAGCAGCATCGTGTATCAAACCGCGTTCAAAATAATCGTCCACCGTTTCAGGCCCAATCGAATCTATATTCATAGCATCACGACTGATAAAATGCTCTATTCGTCCCTTCAACTGTGGCGGGCACGCCGTGTCGTTAGGACAATAATGTGCCGCCTCACCAGGATAGCGTACCAACTCAGCGCCACATTCAGGACAATGCGTTATAAATGTCACCTTTGGTCCCAACTTATCACCTAATTCCTTGCGAGCCTCCAAGTCTACGCCCACAATTTGAGGAATAATCTCACCAGCCTTTTCTACATATACATGGTCCCCCTCATGAAGATCAAGTTGATTGATAATATCCTCATTATGCAATGAAGCACGTTTCACCACCGTTCCCGCCAGCTGTACAGGTTCCATGTTTGCCACGGGAGTAACCGCCCCCGTGCGTCCCACTTGATAAGTCACTTTTAATAGAGGAGTACAAGCCCTTTCAGCTTTAAATTTGTAAGCAATCGCCCAACGCGGACTCTTTGCCGTATATCCGAGACGCGCTTGTTGAGCCAACGAATTTACCTTCAATACGATACCGTCCGTAGCAATCGGCAGATTGCGTCGTTCCTCGTTCCAATAGTCAATATAAGCCAATATATCATCTACCGAGCGAGCTAACTTCGCATGGTCTGACACTTGAAAGCCCCACTTGCGCGCCAACTCCAATCGTCCATAGTGCGTAGGTTCAGTTATGCTATCCCCCATTACATAATATAAGTAAGCATCAAGATGACGATGTGCTACCACCGCCGAACTTTTGCTTTTCAACGTACCCGAAGCAGCATTACGCGGATTAGCAAACAATGCTTCTTCACGTGCCTCACGTTCAGCGTTTAAACGCTCAAAACTCGTCCACGGCATCAATACCTCACCACGAATTTCAAAGTTAGCAGGTGCCCCACAGTCACGTGGTAGTTCAAGCGGTATCGTACGAATAGTTTTTACATTCGCCGTCACATCATCACCACGCACACCGTCGCCACGTGTCACAGCACGTACAAGGCGAAAGTCTTCATATATCAACGAAATGCTCAGTCCGTCAAACTTCTGTTCACAACATATTTCAAACTCCTCACCATTCAGTCCTTCACGTACGCGGTTGTAAAAGTCCTCAATGTCCTCTCGCGAGTAAGTATTACCCAACGAAAGCATAGGCACAGTATGCTCCACTTGTACGAAGTCCTGACTCAAGTCACTACCCACGCGTACTGACGGCGAGTTAGCATCAGCCATTTCAGGATGCTTACGCTCCAACTCCATAAGTTCAGCCATTAAGCCGTCAAAAGCCTGGTCAGTAATAGTAGGAGCACTCTTTACATAGTAATTATAATTATGTTGATGCAGCTCACGGCGCAGTTGCAATATTCTTTCTTCCTCAGTCATTGTTTTAAGTTAACGAGTTAACGAGCTGACAAGTTAACAACTTTAAGTTAACAAGTGACAACTCCTAATTACAATGCTAATTTACACAATTCTGACAATAAATTTGTACTTTTGCATCATAAAAAGAAAGAACAATCTCACATTTTATGCGAATAGACATCATCACCGTATTGCCCGAAATGCTTGACGGCTTCGTCAACACTTCCATATTAGCGCGAGCACAAAAGAAGGGGCTTGTTGAAATACACGTACACAACCTTCGCGACTATACCACCGACAAGCATCGTCGAGTTGACGACTACCCCTTTGGCGGTTTCGCCGGTATGGTCATGCAGTGCCAACCCATCGATGCTTGCATCAGCAAGTTAAAGAGCGAGCGCGACTACGATGAAATCATCTTCACGTCACCCGACGGTCAACAGTTCGACCAACCCATGGCCAATGAACTATCGCTCAAGAAGAACATCATCATTCTCTGTGGCCACTACAAGGGCATCGATTACCGCATTCGCGAACACCTCATTACCAAGGAAATTAGCGTTGGCGACTACGTACTCACCGGTGGTGAACTCCCCGCAGCCATCATTAGCGATGCCTTAGTGCGTTTAGTGCCAGGCGTGTTGAGCGATGAGCAGAGCGCGTTAAGCGACTCGTTTCAAGACAATCTCTTAGCAGCCCCCGTCTATACTCGTCCAGCCGACTACAAGGGTTGGAAAGTACCCGACATCCTCCTCTCAGGCCACGATGCAAAAATCAAGGAATGGGAGTTGCAGCAAAGTCTCGAACGCACCAAGCGCTTGCGCCCTGACTTGTTGAAGTGATAAATTTTTACAAGCCATTATTAAATACATAAAGCTGATACACGGCTCATGTAGCCATGTATCAGCTTTATATCGTTTTTTTTATTATAGCTCTATAGTGAATAGTGTGGATAAAAGAGGGCCTATGTTGATTCGAGTAGGTAAAATTGCGTTGAATGATATGTACAAACTGCAATTAAAATGCGCCTTAGTCAAACTGAATTGCCTTAGCAGGTTGCACACGCGAAACGAGGAAACTCGGTACAACCAATGCCAGCATCGTCACCACGAGCGTAGCCACATTCAGGCCTATAATCCAAGTCCAATTTACCTCAATCGGAGCGTAGCCGATGTAGTACACCTCAGGGTCGAGCGTAACGATATGGAATAGCTTTTGCACATAAACGATGCCCAAGCCTATCACATTGCCCCACAACATGCCACGACTTGCAATCAGCGCAGCATAACACAAGAATGTGTGACGTATGCGACTATTAGTAGCGCCAAGTGCCTTGAGCACACCTATTGTAGTCGTACGTTCCAAAATCAGAATCAGCAAACCGCTAATCATCGTAAAGCCCGACACACATATCATGATAATAAGTATTACCATTACGTTTAAGTCAAGCAATTCCAGCCATGAAAGCACCGAAGCCGTATTAGGATTTTCGCGAATACCCAACACCGAATAGGACTTATTATAACGATCATGCTTTCCACCCACCTTTTGCACGATGTAATGTTGCGCCGTGGGCAAGTAGTCGAACGAGAGGAGCCGCACCTCCAAGCCGCTGCATTGATCCGAGTTCCAACGATTGAGCTGATTTACTGTATGAAGGTCAGTCCACACAAACGTGTTGTCAAACTGCTTCATATAGGTATTATAGATGCCCACTACCTTAAAGCGGCGTTGCTTAATGGTGTTGGCAAAGTAATAGCTATACACCTTATCGCCAACGTTTAATCCTAACTTATCAGCCAACGTTTGCGATATAACGATTTCATTGCTACTTCGCTTGCTCGAGAATTGTGGCATTCGTCCCTTTACGATGTAGCGCTTTAGGAAGTCGAGGTCATAATCCTCACCCACCCCCTTTAGAGCTATACCCGCAAAGTCGTTTTCAGTCTTAAAGATTCCCATCTTCTGCGAGAAGCGTTGCACCTGCTTCACGCCTGGAGCCGCCTTTACCTCGGCCATTACCTTATCGTCAAAGGCCAAAGGATACGTTTCGGGCGAACCGAGAGAGTTAAGGTCTATCACCTCTATGTGCGAGGTAAATCCTGACAGTTTGCTGCTCACCTCGCTTTGGAATCCTTTCACCACACATATCGACACAATCATCACAGCCAATCCAATGGCTATGCCCACCATGGCTATGCGCAGTGCAGGAGGTGACGCTTTACGTCCCTCCTTACCGCCATTATCATCATTGTTTCTTCTTTGGTTCTTAAAAAAACGAAGCGCTAAGAACCACGACAAATTCTTATTAAATTCCATATATGTAATATCAATGTGCAAATGTTTAAATGTGCAAATAGTCTTCTTTGTACGCTGCTTTACTAAAACATTATTCAATCAATTGCACATTCTCACATTTGCACATCCACCATGCATTTGCACATTTTACTGCTCCTCTCGTCCAGGATAAGCCTCAAGGGCTTTACGTAGAACGACGAGCGCACGTTGCAAGTCTTCTTTCTTCAACACATAGGCTATGCGCACCTGATTGCGCCCTGCCCCAGGAGTGGTATAGAAGCCTGCTGCTGGAGCCATCATCACCGTTTCGCCCTCATAGGCAAAGTCCGTCAAACACCAAGCACAGAACTTCTCAGCATCGTCAACGGGGAGTTTTGCCACCGTATAAAATGCCCCCATAGGTATGGGCGAGTAAACGCCTGGTATGCGGTTCAGCCCATCAATCAAGCACTTACGACGCTCGACATACTCTTCGTACACATCACGTGCATATTCGGGCGTTGCATCTAATGAAGCCTCTGCCACCAATTGGCCAATCAAGGGCGGGCTCAAACGAGCCTGACAGAACTTCATAACGGCCTGTCTTACCGTCTTGTTCTTAGTAATCAACGCCCCGACGCGAATGCCACACTCGCTATATCGTTTCGACACAGAGTCGATCAACACCACATTCTGTTCAATGCCGTCAAGGTGACAAGCTGAGATATAGGGAGACCCTGTATAGATAAACTCACGATATACCTCGTCTGAGAAAAGATAAAGGTCATACTTCTTTACCAAGTCGCGAATTTGGTTCATCTCGCGGCGGGTGTAAAGGTAGCCAGTGGGGTTGTTAGGGTTACATATCAAGATAGCACGCGTGCGCTCATTGATTAGTTCCTCAAACTTTTCTACCTTAGGCAGCGAAAAGCCCTCCTCTATTGTTGTCGCAATCGTACGAATGCGAGCACCAGCCGAGATAGCAAAAGCCATATAGTTCGCATAAGCCGGTTCGGGCACAATTATCTCGTCGCCAGGGTTCAAACATGACATAAAGGCAAACAGCACCGCCTCTGAGCCGCCCGAAGTGATAATAATATCGTCTGCATCAAGGTGGATATCATAACGTTCGTAATAGTGCGTCAACTTCTCACGATACGAACGGAACCCCTGACTCGGACTATACTCCAACACTGTGCGGTCAATATGTCGCAACACATCAAGTCCCGCTTGCGGTGTAGGCAAGTCGGGCTGACCAATGTTGAGGTGATATACGTGAACACCCTTTTCTTTGGCTTGCGTAGCCAATGGTGCAAGTTTCCGAATGGGCGATTCGGGCATATGTATAGCTCTTTCTGAAATTTTAGGCACGGTTGATTTTTTTTGAGTTAACGAGTTAACGAATTGACAAGTTAATGGGTTGACAAGTAAAATTCTTTATTTCTTGAATTATATAAATTTTCGTTCAAAGTCATGTTGATGTATACTACGTTCCCATTCTGTAGCGATAGCATATAATGGGCGAAGCAGTTCGTATAGGTAGATATAGGCGCCATACTTACGTTCATCAAGAGTGCGTAGTCCTGAGCGAACCAAAACAATAGGCAACGTCAAACCAACGCCCCATAATGCCACGCTGATAACGTCGGCAGGCAATAAAACCAAGGTGTAGGCACAATGATGTATATCTATCATCAAGCGCCCTATCAAGTAAGTCAACTGACACAATACAAAAGCATAGGTGGCGATACCAGCCCATATGTCTTGATGTCTATACCTCCGTAAGGGTTGCGCCAAGAAGTGCATCACCTCACACGCTCGTATGCGGCGCGTTTGCAGAACGTCAGCAGACGGCAGAGCCTCTACCAAGCGCGTTGAGGGCGAACAGAGCAGTGCAGTGCGTTCGGTGCTAGCATGCAAACAAGCAAACACAGCCTCTTCACCAAAGGCCAAGCTCACACTATCGGCAAAGCCACTTTCACTCAGAAACCAACTTTTACGCATAGCCCAAGCTGACGGCAAACAACCCATCACTAAGCCGTCTTCTAAAGCCTTTATGCGAGTGGCTAGGTCACAAACGCGGTCGAATATAGCCCGTCGTGCTGCCAACGACCCATCGTCTTCGTAGTTGTAATAAGTAATTACCATATCATTGCCCTCAATGAGCGACTGCGATACGTGGTAGAGCCATTGATCGTCTATGGGCAGTGTGTCAGGACTCAACACCATTACCCATTCACCACGTGCAGCTCTCATACCCAAAGTGATAGCCAACTTGCGACGTTCAATATAGCGCGATGAGTCTGGCACGAAAGTATAGCGCAGCCGGCTAAAGTCATTGCGATGTATTCGTTCGCACAATTCTTCTATCTCGACCGTATGATTTTCGTCTGCCACTATGATTTCATACTCCCCCTTATACTTCTGGGCAATCAGATTGCGCAACAGTGGTTCAAGCGGATCGCGCTCATTCACCACAGGCACCACAATCGTCAGCACCCTTTCCTCATCACTTAAGCCTCCGATCAAAGCCTCATGTGTAGCCCTTTCGACGGCTTGCGCTTCAAGTTGCCAATCCGCGTGCTTAGCGAGCAAGCAAAAGCGTCGCAACCGCAACCAATAAAGCAGCAATAGTGCGATACATGCTACCACACAGAGCACCGACAGACACCAGTCTACCCCTGTTATACTATTATTCAACACGATTTTCTATGGTTGTTTAGTAAATCTTCAGATATCCCTTTTTACATTATCGTCCACCGCGTCGGAACTCTGCACACACAATAGCCGTTGCAACAGCGACATTTAAGCTTTCACTCGTAGCGCGCCCCACGGGGTAAGGTGGAATGTAAAGCCGCTTGTTGACGCAAGCCTCTACCTCAGCCGAGATTCCCCGACCTTCATTACCCATAACGATAAGGCCATTCTGTGTAAGCTTCTCAGCGTAAATGCCTACACCATCTAAGAACGTGCCGTAGATAGGCACACCATTCATTTGGCGCAGCAATTGAGGTAAATTGCAATAATGTACCCTTACGCGACCGATAGCTCCCATCGTAGCCTGCACCACCTTAGGCGCAAACACATCGGCTGTATCAGTCGAAGCAAATATATGTTCAATGCCAAACCAATCAGCAAGGCGTACGATCGTGCCTAAATTGCCAGGGTCTTGTACCGCATCTAAAGCTAAGCAAAGCGACAGTTGAGGTAAGGAAAACAGCTCTTCGTTTACTGCTTCGACCGAGCTTTCCACACGTGTTTTTTTAAACACGGCCAAGACGTCACGAGGCGCACATAGTAACGATAAGCGTCCCAACGTATTCTTATCCACGACTTCAATTAACTCGACGTTACACGTTAGTCCTGAAGGCAATCCATTTAAAAAGTCTTGTGTAGCATATAGCACCTTACAACGCATCAGCGGTAGCAAGTCCGCCACTACCTTTGGCCCTTCTGCTACAAACGTTTGCGTCGCATCACGATGCTTCTTCAAGCTCAGTGCATGAACATCTTTTATATTTTGCTTCGTTACCGTCATCTATTATCATTATTTTTCTAAACGCAAATATACGAATTTAATTGCAATCATCGAAGCTTTCCTTCTTTTTTTCAACACTACCCTTTACATAAACAATATCACGCTTGCAAAATCAATACAAAAACGTTACATTTGCACTGATTATGCAAATCATCAGACATATACGTACACTCTTACCGACCTGCAGTTACCGACTAGCAGGTCTTTATTGCGTTGCAGTCATTCTACTTATAGATCTACATTCATGCAGTAGCCATAAGTTTCTTAAACAGAACGAAAAGGTCCTATCAAACGTAAGCGTTACGTCAACTCAGAAAGGTTTTAAAACGGCTGACTATAAAACCTATATCAAGCAACAATCTAATGCCAAATGGTTCACCCTATTTAAAGTACCTTTAGGCATATACAGCCTTTCTAAAAGCGACTCTATAAAGGGCAATCGTGGCCTTTCCAAACTATTACGTAAAATAGGCGAAGCACCTGTTATATATGACCCTTCGCTTACACTCTACAGTCAGCAAAACATTGAGCAAGCCCTTTATAGCAATGGCCACCTTCATGGACGTTGCGACACAATCATTGTCGACAATCGTCACAAGCGTAGCATTATCTATCAACTCACCCCAGGACCTCAATACTACCTACACCAATATCACCAAACGTTTGACAACGATAGTATACGCCTTGCCTATGAAGCAGATGCTACACAAAGCCTACTTCACGTAGGAGGGCATCTCAATCTCAACAAACTCTCTGACGAACGTTCACGCATTGTCACCGCACTTCACAATCGAGGTTACTATTACGTCAACAAAGACTTTATCTCGTTCGACATCGATACCCTCCGAGGTTCAACCGCAGCCGTCGTTACCATGCGCCTACAACTGCCTGTTGGGACTGACTCTCTGCGTGCCTATCGCGTACAGCGCTATCGTAATATCAATATTACTGTCGCCAATCCTGATAATCAGACAGACAGCGTCTATAAGCGTACGTATTACCACGGACTTAATATTACCTATCAAGGCAAGCCTCGATTGAGCCGTCGGCTCTTTGCTTCCCATATAGGTCTACGTCCCGATACTACCTATTGCGAGTCACAAGTACAAAACACCTATGCCAATCTCAACGCTCTGCCCTCTACGAGTTTTACGACTATACACGTGTCGCCCACTATTGGGACGGTTGACTCTCTTGATTGCAACATCCAACTTAACCCTAACAAGCCTCATTCTATCGGACTTGACATTGAAGGTACCAACACTTCGGGCAACCTCGGAGCTGCAGCCACGCTTAGTTATAGCAATCGCAACTTATTTCGCAATGCAGAGTTGCTCACGCTCAAGCTACGTGGTGCCTACGAAGCCATTACAGGTCTTGAGGGATATAACAATCAGAATTATACCGAATGGAGTGCGGAGGCTAATCTGCGCTTTCCTACGCTCTTACTTCCTTATATCAGTATCAACACCAAGCGCCGTCTGAAGGCCAACTCTGAGGCTAAGGTTATGTACGACACGCAAGATCGCCCTGAGTTTCACCGTCGTGTATTAACAGGCACATGGGCGTACAATTGGCATGCTGCCAATCGTCAGCAGTGGCAACACCATTTCGACCTACTTTCGATTAATTACGTCTACATGCCTTGGATATCTGACACCTTCAGACGCGACTACCTTGAAGGCGACGATCCTCACTACTCCGTGTTACGTTATAGTTACGAAAATCTCTTCATTGTCAAGACGGGTTATAACTTCACTTACAACTCGCTACGCAACGCCAATAGTCTACCTACAGGCATCTATCAGACCAATGGATATCAGATAAAGTTTGGCATAGAATTGGCAGGAAACGTACTCAACGGACTATCCAAGCTAACGCATAGCAAGCGCGACAGCGAGAATCGCTACAATCTCTTTGGTATTGCCTACTCGCAATACGCTAAGGTGGACTTCGATTTTGCCAAGAGCACTGTGCTTAACGACCGCAACTCTATAGCCTTCCATGCTGCCCTTGGCTTGGGGCTTCCTTATGGCAACTCTACCATTCTTCCTTACGAGAAACGTTACTTTGCGGGAGGTGCCAATAGTGTGCGTGGTTGGAGCGTACGTGGCTTAGGTCCCGGCGCTTACAAGGGAAAGGACGGCAAGATAGACTTTATCAATCAGACGGGTAATCTCAAACTCGACTTTAGCGTTGAATGGCGCACCTATTTGTTCTGGAAGTTACATGGCGCGTTCTTTGTCGACGCGGGCAACGTATGGAACACACGCGCTTATGCCGACATGGACGAAGGGCAGTTTCACTTCAACTCCTTCTACAAGCAGATAGCCGTCAGCTATGGCTTAGGCCTTCGTCTTAACTTCAACTACTTTATACTCCGCTTCGACGGTGGCATGAAGGCTATCGATCCTACTATCCCTCACGGACGAAAGCACTACCCTATCACCCAACCTAATTTCAATCGCGACTTCACCTTCCACTTTGCCGTTGGGCTACCATTTTAATAAGTTTAATGGGGAAACGTACTAGAAATAACTCATCAAACTCGCTAAACTCACTGAACTCATAAAACTTATTAAACCCATTAACCCATTAAATTTATAAACTAATTGGTTCTACTAGAATTCGTGTGAGTTAACATTCAAAGAATGGTGTCAAGAAGCATGATGGCCTCACTATAATCTAAAGAAATTGTCTGTGCACAACCAAAAGCGAAAGATAGTACAAGTCATGGTCTACTAAAGCCCAAGTTCGCTTGTTAATTCACACTAATTCTTGCAGAACCAACTAATTAAACCCATTAAACTCCCCAATCTCACACCGTGCTAAAATTCATATCATTAAGTTCAGGCAGTTGTGGCAACTGCTATTATCTCAACTACGATGGCTATGGCCTACTCATCGACTTAGGCATAGGTATACGCTCGTTTAAGAAGCTATTCTCCGACTACGGACTCACTATAGCACAAATCAATGCCATACTCGTAACGCACGACCATACCGACCACGTAAAGGCCGTAGGAGCACTCTCACGCGACTTTCGCATACCGGTCTATACTTCAGCGCGCGTACACGAATCCATTCAGCGTAATCACTTCGTATCGAAGAAAGTGCCTCTCAATCTGCAACATAACATCACTCGAGGCGAAGCCTTCGACTTAGGCCCCTTCCGTATCACCTCATTTGGAGTGCCTCATGATAGTGCTGATAATAACGGCTACATTGTCTGCACGCCCGAGGGGCAACGCTTCGTCCTACTAACTGATGTAGGACACTTTACTGACGAGATGCCTTCTATTATTAGTCAAGCAACCCACCTCGTGATTGAGTCAAACTATTCGACCGCTATGCTCCAAGCAGGACGCTACCCTCAGCGCCTCAAAAATCGCATCTCAAGCGACACGGGTCATATCAGCAATGAAGCCACGGCGCAGTTCTTGGCTCAACACCTCACTCCGGGGATTATCAAGCACATTTGGCTCTGCCACCTAAGTGCCGAAAACAATCGTCCTTCCGTAGCATACGAAGTATGTAGTAAAGCACTCACTGATGCTGGTTTCCAGCTTGGAAACGGACATTCAACGATTAAACTTGAAGTTTTACCCAGGCGAAATCCCACTTTAGTCATGGACCTATAACCATTCAGCGATGGGATTGAACTTGATGAAGCATTTTCCCCATACGTGTTCCAGAAGATTCTAAAAATGAAATGCTCAAAAGAGGTGTTGGGAGCCAAAAGCAAGCAAAGGTGATTATAATAGTTGAAAACAAAGCGGCAGATAAGATGCTTCTTGACTACTGGGAAAAGTCTCCAGAAACTGCCGCAGAGAAGGTCAAGCGTTTGTCGGGAAAAGCCAAAGGTAAATCTGTCGAGAAAGTCGTACATTACATAAAGTTGTTGGTAATCAATGACTTGACTGCGAAAACTATAGACGATATTGTCCGTAAGCATGTCGTAAAGGATACTGTAATTATAACCGACAACTCAACTTCTCATAATAACTTTGCAGATTATTTCACTGAACACATAGCTATTACGGAAAGTGGAAACGTTGATGAGGTGGTTAAATCCACCTTGCCTTGGGTTCACATTGTCATTGGTCGTTGCAGAGATGGAATGCAGCCATACATGGAGATGTGGATGCCCAAATCCTACAAATTGTACTTGAACGAGTTCTGTTGGAAAATCAACAGGAGATTCTTTCGTGATTCAACTGTTTCTAAATATGACTTGTTCGACAGATTGGCAAACATCGCAGCTAAGTACACTTCTGACATCAAGTGGAGAAATCAAGTACAACCAGATGACTATGATTTTGATTAACATCCGTTAGTACATTTATCACCACACAAAGTTAGTATATCTGTATGTTTGTTATATCGGCTGTCCGATAAACTTATAGGTCGAAAAGATCACATAAGTTTTATCGGACACCAATAAAAGTTTTGGGCGTTTCCAAACAAGAATATTTGGATATACTCCGCAAGAATAATCAATTTGTACTAAAAAAGCAAGCACTTGATACGAACTTTACTATTCAATTTGCGGTGCAGATTAAACACAACTGGGGAACTATGCTTTATGCCCACCAATTTGCATATTACGTTCTTTCATTGTTGCTCCTTCTGCGAAGTTACTTCCTTTTAATATTGCGTTTTTTCCTAAGCCCTTTTTAATGTGTAACACGGCTTCTTGTACCTTAGCAGCTCTTTTCTGTTTCTTTTCTGCTTGTTGCTTTTCTTCTTCCAATGCACTATAATCAGCAAACAAATCAAGTTGTACTGTTCTCTGCTTTTTATGCAAATCGGAACGATTCTTTAACCTACCTACGGTTAAATTCAATCTACGGAAGAGCAAGGTTTTGTTCGCGCACTTATCTAACAGACTAATAAATGTATTTACAACAAGTTCCGTTGAAAAAGTACTATTATTGTCAATCTGCATTGTAGCATGCGCAGGCTTGGGCACTTTGCGACCGTAATGATCACATACCAAAGTGCCACAAAATACTTGATTAAATTTTGGCAATCGTAAGCTTTCACAATCATAACCGACATCAATCGTAAGTTGTTCTGCAACCATTTGTTTATCAAAAAGCTCAAGCGACATTTGTTCTGCCATTTCACGCACCACAGCCACCGTCTTTTCATAATTATAAGGTTCATGTAGCACTTGTCCGCGACTAATAGACTTCTGCTCTGGCCGATAGCCTTTTATGTCAGCAATAGTACAAGGTTCAACTCCCCATGCATGGTCAATCAGCAACTCTGCATTTATACCAAACGACTTAAAGAGTTGTTCCTCATTTCTGACAGATAGGCGAGCCAAATCGCCCATTGTGTAAACATGATAAGTTTCCAATCGTTTCGCTATGCCATGACCAATACGCCAAAATTTAGTAATAGGTTTATAGTCCCATAGACGCTTTCTATACGTCATCTCGTCTAATTCTGCAATTCGCACCCCATCCTTATCAGCATCTATATGCTTAGCTTCTATATCCATAGCCACCTTAGCAAGATATAAATTGGTTCCTATACCTGCGGTTGCTGTTATACCCGTTTCACGCAAAACTTCTTTTACCAACATTAAAGCAAAAGCATGCGCTGACATATTATACAAGTCTAAATAATCAGTAGCATCAATAAACACCTCATCAATAGAATAAGAATAAATATCTTTAGGCTGAACATAACGCAAATAGACATTATACACACGCGTACTATAATCAATATAATAAGCCATGCGAGGTGGAGCTATTATATAATCAAGTTCCCAATCAAGATGAGTCTCTAAGTCAATGGGGGAACAAGACTTCCCCACAAACTGATGGCGCGGACTTCGAACTAATCTATCACGATTTATTTCCTTAACGCGTTGCACGACTTCAAACAATCGAGCACGACCAGCTATACCGTATGCTTTTAACGAAGGAGTTACAGCTAAGCACACAGTCTTTTCCGTTCGGCTTTTATCAGCCACGACAAGATGCGTAGAGAGAGGATTTAGTCCTCTCTCTACGCATTCTACTGAAGCAAAAAAAGACTTTAGGTCAATTGCAAAATATGCCTTTTGATTACTATTTTTCATCTTTTTGTGAAAAGACAAACAACATACATATAATAATGCAGCACTCTCACTGCGCCTGTTTTTGCAATTCCTCGGGCGAAAGGATTTCGTGACTTCTGCTATACCGGTTTTTCTTATGAGGAGTGATACGTCCGCCGTCACTACCAGACCTTATCTTGTTAGCTGAAGACGATAGCTCAACAGAAGACACACCCAAACTATGTACATTTCCACCATATTGACGCCAACGGTCAAAAATGCTTTGTACATAACCATAAGTTTCGCTTCCTATCATATAGCCATATTTTACGACTGGATCTCGATAGAACTGCGGTTGGCTCAAATTGCGAACATAATAGCCCACGTCTGACCACTGATTGGCATTGCCACCATGCTTACGTGCCAGAGCTTGCGCATCGCGTATATGACCTAATCCACCATTATAGGCAGCTAACACAAACTTAACACGCTCTTGCGGTTCGCTAATCGATGCAAACTGTTGCTGCAAATGCTGAATATGGCGAGCTGCAACAGCTATGTTTTCAGAAGGGCCAAAGATTTGATTACGCGACAAACCATATTGCGCTGCAGTCGAAGGCATTAGCTGCATAAGACCACAAGCCCCTGCCCATGACACGGCATTAGGGTCAAAACCCGACTCTTGATAACACTGAGCAGCAAACAAACGCCAATCCCAGCCTACTCTACGGGCAGCCTCTTTAAAATACGAGTCGTAGGTAGAAATAATCCCCTTTTCACGCGATATGAAAGGAGCGCGCACTTTACGACGCACTACCCTACGATTATGCATCCAATCGTTTTCTTGCTTTTTTGCCTTCAACTCTACCCCATCACCAAACCAATCATTTAAGGCATCAATCAAATCATTCACATTCGCAAGCGTTGCCCAACTCTTTTTCGTCTTTTCGCTTACGGCACCGGCTGTTGCAATATGTTCTTTTTGACAGAATGACGACGACAAAGGATACGCAATTAAGTCAACCTCTCCTTGTTTCAACATCTTAACGAGTTGTAAGCTATCCGAAGCCAACTCTACTCTTACTCCGACTCCTAAGGTTGAAGCAAAGTCTTCAGCCAACGCATACTGCAGGCCCATACCACGCCCTTGATAGTCAAAATAAGTGTCTGGTCCACTTATTGTACCAATAATAAGTTCGCCCGACTGCATTATTCTATCAACAACCGGTCCTGTGACACTTGTCTTAGCTTTGGCAAAGGCACCATTTTCACTTTGTGCGGTTACGTCCCTTTTACGACAAGCGGTAAAAGAGAGCGCAACGCAACACAATAATAAGAATGAAAAACGTAACATAACGAAATGCTACATTTCAGCCTCTTTCAAGCGCTCTGCATTCTCAGCTACGATAAGGTGGTCTATGCAGTTTTGGATATCGCCGTCCATAAACGCTTGTAAGTTGTAAATTGTGTAATTAATGCGGTGGTCGGTAATGCGACCTTGGGGATAATTGTAGGTGCGAATCTTTGCTGATCGGTCACCTGTCGACACCAATGTTTTACGTCTGTTAGCTATATCGTCAACATACTTTTGGTGCTCCTTGTCATAAATGAAGGTACGCAAACGAGCCAAAGCGCGCTCTTTATTCTTGGGTTGGTCACGCGTTTCGGTACACTCAATCAAAATTTCCTCAACCTCGCCCGTATTAGGGTTCTTCCAATTATAGCGCAAGCGTACACCCGATTCGACCTTATTTACATTCTGTCCACCAGCGCCACTTGAGCGGAAAGTGTCCCACTTAATTTCGCCCTCGTTAATTACAACATCAAAAGCTTCGGCCTCAGGGAGTACTGCAACCGTGGCAGCTGAAGTGTGCACACGTCCTTGCGTTTCGGTGGCGGGGACGCGCTGCACACGGTGCACACCACTTTCGTACTTTAAGGTGCCATAAACGTCTGTTCCCGTTACAGAACATACGATTTCCTTGAAGCCACCTGCAGCCCCCTCACTGGCACTTGAAACTTCCAACTTCCATCCCTTGCGCTCGCAATACTTTGAGTACATACGAAACAAGTCTCCAGCAAACAGGGCGGCTTCATCACCTCCCGTTCCGCCACGTATTTCGAGAATAGCGTTTTTGCTATCTTCAGGGTCTTTGGGAACAAGCATCAGCTTAATGTTCTCTTCTAACTCCGGAATTCGTTTTTCACAAGCAGCCACTTCTTCACGAGCCATTTCCTTCATATCAGGATCTGACTCATGTAGTAGCATATCCTTACTCTCTTCAAGATTAGATAGCAAGTTCGCATACTCTTTGCGTGCCGCCATCAAATCCTCTAATTCCTTATACTCTTTGGTCAAACGAACGTAACGTTGTTGATCGGCTATTACGTTGGGGTCAGTAATCAACGTGCTTACCTCTTCAAAACGAGCCACGAGTCCGTTCAATTTATCTAATAATGTGTTCATCTACGTTGTAATAATATTTATAACCAAACAATGTTGGGATACAGAGTTTAAAGAACCCTAACTCTGCGTCCCAACACCATTTTATAAGACACCCACTTAGGCGACTTAATAATTGAACTCACCAAATTCGCTCTTTATAGTCAACGAGCGCGGGCCTTCTTCAATATGGCCTACTACTTGGGCGTCAATATTAAAGCTCTTGCTAATAGCAATTACTTGTTCTGCCAATTCAGGACGCACGTACACCTCTAAGCGATGTCCCATGTTAAATACCTTGTACATTTCGGCCCAATCCGTTCCACTCTGTTCTGCAATCGCCTTAAAGAGAGGAGGCACGGGGAACAGATTGTCTTTAATTACACGGCAGTTTTCACCCACAAAGTGCAACACCTTTGTTTGTGCGCCACCCGTACAATGCACCATACCATGAATTTCAGGGCGAAGTTCGTCCAACAACTTCTTAACTACGGGAGCATAAGTACGTGTGGGCGAAAGCACCAACTTACCAGCGTTTATGGGCGAACCTTCTACGGCGTCTGTCAATTTATAACCACCACTATATACCAACTCTTCAGGTACTGCGTGGTCGTAACTCTCAGGATACTTCTCAGCCAAATATTTGGCAAACACATCATGACGAGCAGAGGTCAAGCCGTTTGAGCCCATGCCACCATTATACTCTTTCTCGTAAGTAGCTTGGCCGCATGACGAGAGTCCCACAATCACATCACCAGGACGAATGTTGGCATTATTAATAACGTCACTACGCTTCATACGGCAAGTTACAGTAGAGTCAACTATAATTGTACGAACCAAGTCGCCAACATCAGCCGTTTCACCACCTGTTGCGTAAATGCCTACACCCATATCGCGCATTTGTTGCAGCAATTCGTCCGTTCCGTTGATTATAGCCGAAATTACCTCACCCGGAATCAACATCTTGTTACGGCCAATCGTCGAACTTACCAAGATGTTATCAACCGCACCCACGCAGAGCAAGTCATCGGTATTCATAATCAAGGCATCTTGAGCAATGCCCTTCCAAACAGAGAGGTCGCCCGTCTCCTTCCAATACATATAGGCAAGGCTTGACTTTGTGCCAGCGCCATCGGCATGCATGATGTTGCAATACTCAGGGTCACCGCCCAATATGTCAGGAATAATCTTGCAGAAAGCCTGTGGGAATATACCCTTATCAATGTTCTTAATGGCGTTATGCACGTCTTCTTTCATGGCGGACACACCGCGCATCATGTAACGTTGTTTGCTATCCATGAGGATTCTTATATTAGTATTTCTTTTTGCTTATGATTACGACAAAGGGGCACACATCAAAAGTTAATGGTGTTTGCCCCTACTATTTAAAACTCTACTTTAGGTGCTTTTTCAGCCCCACTTTCAGCCTCAAACTGCGACTTCTTTTCAAATCCGAACATACCTGCTACAATATTAGCAGGGAAACGACGTACACTCACATTGTATGTCTGCACAGCCGAATTGAACAGTTGACGGCTTTCATTAATACGATTTTCAGTACCCTCAAGTTGCGCCTGCAATTCTGAGAAGTTTTCGTTGGCCTTCAACTGTGGGTAATTCTCCTGTATCGCCATTAAGCGGCCTAAAGCTTGCGACAACTCACCTTGGGCGGCTTGATATTGTTTCAACTTTTCAGACGTTAGGTTGTCTGCGTCCAGAGTTATCTGTGTAGCCTTTGCACGTGCTGCTACGACACCTTCAAGCGTTTCGCTTTCGTGCTTAGCATACCCCTTTACGGTGTTCACCAAGTTAGGTACCAAATCCGCACGACGCTGATATTGCGACTGAACGTTACCCCACGCTGTGGCAACGGCCTCGTCTTTTGACACAAGTCCATTATAAGTGGTCAACGTGCCCATTACTAAAGCTAAAATAAACACGCCCACTACAAGCAGAGCAATAGTTCCTTTCTTCATAATTCAGAAAATATTTTTTATAAAAAGAATTCAAACCGTTGGGGTTAGATATAACAACCATTAGAAACGGCCGCCACTACCCCCACCGCCAAATGTGCCACCGCCAAAGACACCGCCTCCAAACGAGCCCCCCGACGAGTGTGACGCCCCGCCACCTATAATAGGAGGGAACCCACCATCATTACTGCGTGCAATGTCGTCGGTATAGGTCTTGGCCGTATGACCACACTTAGGGCAACGCCACGTTGTACAATAGACCCATGTGTGTGACAAGGGGTGCCGCACGCGATTGGAACTTATCTTTTTCATGCGCTTTCCGCATTTCGGGCACCTCTTGCGCGACACCCAAAAGGCAATACTTCCTAACATGATAAGCAAGCCCGTTAATGCAGCTGCAGCAGAAGCAGCATCATCGTCGTCGTCAGCCTCTGCAGTTAACGAGTCATCACCTCTCACATATCCATCAATGCTTTTAATCGTACTGAGCATTGCGCCATTCCAATCTGCTCGTTTCAATGCAGGCACCATTACTTTGTTTTGTATTCTACGACAAATGCCATCGGGCAGTGTACCTTCCAATCCATTACCTGTCAATATTTGGTAACTTCTATCTTCTGTAGCCAATAGTACGATAAGCCCGGTCCGCAGCTTTTTCGAGCCAATGCCATACTTACGTCCTAACTGCATACAAAAGTCGTAAGGGTCGTCGCCCTCTAATTGTTTTACAACGACAGCGATTGTTTGCACGCCTTTATCGCGTTCTAACTGAGTGAGCAATACGTTTAATGAGTCAACGATAGCGTCCGAAAGCACTCCATCAGGGTTACACACATGCAGTCTTGCATCCCGAAGGTAAGGCATCGGGAGGTTTTCAGGCGTCCATTTTTCAGCCAACGTGCTTAAAAAGGGAAACAGCACAACAAGCAGCAATACAAGGTACTTTCGCATTTTGTTAGGTTATTTAGGACAAAGATAGTGCAAGGCGAATGCAGAACGTCAAGCTAGCTTGAACGTTCTGCTGAGCCGCAGCCTATCTTATGCAAAGATAGTGCAAGGCGAATGCAGAACGTCAAGCTAGCTTGAACGTTCTGCTGAGCCGCAGCCTATCTTAT
>JBNMKQ010000027.1:0-20483 GCA_050874425.1 Alloprevotella sp. | reverse complement strand
TTGAGTATTAACCACTTATATATCTCTCACGGATTTCACGGAGACACGGATATTTCTTGTTGTAATCCTATTACACGGATGTTTTCGGATTTCACTGGTGAACTATTCGTTCACAAAGTTACCTTTTTTCTTGAGTTTGCAACATTAGGTCGCGCGTGCTAGAAAGCACGCGTTACGTAGGCGCACTTCTCTTCGACAAATTGCTGTTTACCCACACGAATTAACATAGACCCGCGAAAATGATAGATTGATTTATCAATTTAATGGATAATTGATATAAAAATCATTATTTTTAATGATATATTCCTAAAAATTAGAGTATATTTTTGCAAGATAGTTCTAACAATACTTGAATGATATGCTATCAACCTTTCTAAATATTATATACTACTCCATAGGAAGTTTGCTTTGGGGGGTAGTAATCGGTGCTATTTGTATGGCACTCTTCTTCTTGCTTATTAAAGGTTGGTGGAAGGATGCTGTGATGTCATTGTCAACCTACATAGTAGGAGGTATTTTGGGTGTACTCTTAATGTTTCAGTGTACTTTAATATGTGGTTCACTCGCTATTATGCACAAAGCCAATCAGTTTGAAGCCTTGGCCACTGAGGCTGTTCAGCAAATGGTGACGAGTGGGGAAGCTACACTCAACGAGATAGTAGATCATGCAGAAACGCAAGAAGTGATGAACGAAATCGTACGCAATCACCCTATACTCGGCAATTATTGTGAAGGTGCTGACTTTTCGGGACACTCGTTGGTGGAACTCCCGAAGGCAATGACTGCGGAACTAAATAATTATTTAACGAAGTATATCATCAGACGTTTGTTGTGGGCTTTAGCCTTCGTTGTAGTGGCCGCCGTTATCGCCAATTACACCATTTCGAAAGGTAGTGGAACGAGCAGATGTCGAGAGATGAGTAGACGAGGGGTGGACCGCAGTCGTCAACGCGACCGAAGTACATCACGCCCCAATATGCGTCGCAACCGATACAGACAGTAGTAGAGAGGAAAAGAGAACGGAGTAATCATAAATCTAAAAATACAAACTATATGAACGAAACCTATTGCAATAGCAATCACATTCTTGTTGGATTGGGCGGTACAGGTGGTAAGATATTACGCGAGTTTAAAATGCGTATGTTTGAGGAGTTCCCTGATGCCGAACAACGCAAAAAGCAACCTGTAGCATTGCTCTACGTCGACTCAACCGACGAGATGATGCCACAGGGAGGTCGTGCAAGAGCTGACTTCCGCGTGTTGGGCCAAGATGCGTCATTCACCAATAACGAATTTCTCAATATCAAGGCTATCGACGTACCAGCCATACTCGATCATATAGACAATTATCCTTCGGTTAAAGGCATTGTCAATAACGTAAGTGCTGTGCGTTCAGCTATTGGCGCATTAGGCAAGGCTGCCGGACAAAAGCGCCGTGCGGGTCGTTTGCTCTTTGCAGCCAATGCGATAGGCTATGTAAATAGCTTGAACGATGCCTATAGTAGAGTAACGGCTATATCGGGCGATGCGAGCAAAACGCACATACATATATTTGCGGGTTTAGCTGGTGGAACGGGTTCTGGCTCGGTAATTGATGTGATTACACAAAGCCGAAAGGCCTTCCCCGATGCGGTCATTCACGTTTTTGCCATGATACCAGAGCGAAACTTGCCAAAGGCAGATATGGATCAAGGTCGTTATTATCAAAATGGTTATGCTGCGGTAAACGAACTGAATGCTCTTCAATCTGGTAGATGGAAACCACAGGACGTTACGGGCTATGGCGAAGCTGACTACTTTAATGATAAAGTAAAGGGTGTAGCTGATGGTGTAACCATTTATAGCAATGTCAATGAGAATGGGGTGACGGTTAATTCGCTTACGGAGTTGCCCAAGATTGTCAGTGACTACGTGTTCGCTCGTGTGTTCTTTGTTAAGGAAGATGACAAAATTAACGAAGACTTTATACGTGCTTACAACTACGAAAACATGGACGACTTCGCTTACGAGTATGACGAGAATGGACAACCCGACCCCGAGACAGGTGCTATTCCCATTGCTCGTACAAAGAAGGTGAATTCGTTTGGTATCAAGCGCGTGATGTATCCCGAACTCCGCGTCTTGAAACACATTACTTATACGGTAGGTGAGAGCGTACTCTACCAGTTCAAATATAACAATTGGCGCGAAAATCAAGGTTATGCTAACGAAGAGCGCAATCGCGACTTCCGTAGCGAATATCTCAATAAGGAGAATTTGCAAAACTGGATGCTCGACCTTGGTCATCTAACGCTCGAAAAGAAGGTATTGCCCAACGACCAAGAGTATGGCTCATTTAATGAATATTGGCACGACAAGGCTATCAATTGGGCTGAAGATGCTAAGAAAGCCAGTTGTCCGCTCAATGAGTTAGACAATATCTTGAACGAAAGCTACGTTAACTTCTTCCGCGAGACGGGTGTTGAAAACTATTTCGCAGCCAAGGAACGCGTTATTCCCGAAATAGCGAAGGAAATACGCAGCCACGTAGAAAAGGAACTTTTCGAAAAGTGGAAGACGGGTGACCTTTCAATTCTTGAACTTCAAAAGGTGGCCAAACTCATCAACGAACGTTTGGGCGAAATCCGTTTGGAACTCGAAGAGGCTACGAAAGAAGAGAAACTCAACTACGAAGATTGTGATGCAGACCGCCAAGCCAATGTGAGCGAGTGGAGCCGATTGGGCGTACTACAACGTATGGTCGGTATTGGTGCACGTCGCTATGCGGAACACCAAAGTATCTTGACTGAATACTATACGTCAAAGACGATGCTCGTGGCTCTTGAATTTGCTAAAAAGTTGACAGCTCGTGTATTCATAGAGTTTGGCAAGTTGGACGAGGATATTTCAGCTTTCGGTATGCGCATTAGTGAGGCTATAGCCGAAACAGAACGCTTGGTTACCGCACAGCGTAAGGTAAACAAGGGGCTGGAGGATATGAAGAGTGCTATCATTGAGGTGAGTGAAGACGAAACTATGGCACAATTCGAGAGCGACCTCAAGGCCGATAAGATTGATATGCCCAACATTGCGCGCCAAATTCGTGAGAAAATTCTTCCGCCTGAGTTTTATACCTTTGGCCGTTTAGCCGACGAAATCAGTGTGAGTGACATTACTGATGCTTTTGATACGAAGTTAGCCGAAGTCGTTCGCACGAAGCATGAAGAGAGAGCTGATAGCGAAAAGAAAGTGCTTGGGCTTAACATCTTGACTCAGTTGCAGCAAAAGTTGCGCACCGATGATGATATAAAGGCCTTTGCCGTGAATATTGTGCGTCAGAGTGGCGTCTATGCAACTCTCAGTCAAGAGCAAGTACAATTGCATCTGCGCAATAATGAGGGCAACCTTTCACCAACCAATCCTGCCAGCATTAATAAGAAGGTTATATTGGTGTCAATTCCTTCGCCCGATGATAATCCAAGCTTAAAGCGCTTCGCTGATAAGTTGGAGGAGGCATTTAAGAACTCGTTCAATCAGTCAGTAGGTCGTACGATAATTACAATCAACCGCAAGAGTCCGCGCAAAGACGAATTGTCTATCATCAGTGTTCAGTACTGTTTCCCTCTTCGCTGTGTAGAGTGGTTGAAGAATTACAAAGAACGCTATGAACGCTTCTTACACACGGGCAATCCTGCTACCGACGAGGGCAATGCTATTCTGCTCCATTCAGAGGGTGATGGCACGCAATATCCTTCTTTGTTTGTCAACGAAAAGCCTTTGGAGCAAGCGCAGACGGTGCAACAATCGCAAAGCGTGAAGCCCGATACGGCACCAGTAATGGAAGGACCTGTTGACAGTCAATCGCTTCCTCCTGTCGAAAACCAATCGCTACCTCCTGTTGAGACAGACCCCGAAGTGGCACTTTACATCAATGCAGCAGGTAAGAACTATGGCCCTTACGATTGGAAGACGTGTAAGAAGTTGGTCGAAGGCAAACAACTCTCAGAAAGAACAACCGTGTGGATGAAGGGTATGGCAGCATGGCAGTCAGCAGGTACGGTTGAGGTGTTGAAGCCTCTCTTTGCCCCTGCATCTTCATTGCCTCCTGTTGAGACAGGACCTGTAGGTGAGGATACTCTACCCGCATCTCCCTCTGTGATGTAATAATAAGGTTATAAGGTTATGAGGTAAAAAGTATGTTTTGTTAATTATCAGCATGATGTATTTTTGCCTCCTAACCTTTTCACCTCAAAACGAAATATAAGGGGTGTTCTAAAAATTCTGTTTTTAGAATGTTCTAATTCTGTCGGTTGATTTGCACCCTCTCGAAAGTGTCTTTTGGAAAGCAAACTCAGTCACATAGCCCGCTATGTTCCTTCGTTTGCTTTCAAAAATACACTTCCGATAGGGCACAAATCAACGCGCCAGAATTTTTAGAACACCCCATAACATAAAAACGAAATGGCAACAACAAACAATCATAATCGCACACGTTCGCGTTGGGGCATGTGCTTGAACGATTCGTGTGAAAAGAGCAAAAATCACGAACGCATTGAAATCGTAGGACGCAAGGACTTTGTATGTCCTGAGTGTGGCAAACCTTTGAAGGAATGTCCTCCTCCCAAATCAACTCCTTGGGGTAAGTACGTAGCCATTGCAGCCGCTGTACTTGTTCTTGGTGGTGGCGGAGCCTACTTCGCGCTTTCTGGCAATGAGAAATCTGCAAAGTCTATTGCTACTGATCAAACGCCTGAGACTACGGAGAAACCTGCTGTTGACTCTGCAGCAGTGGCGCAAGCTGAAAAGGATACAATGCCTGCGGCAACACCTGCTACAACAGACAATGCTCCAACTGAACAGACAGAACCCGCTAAGCCCGAAGAAAAGGTGAATACACCGAAGACCGTAGAAAAAGCGAAGGGCACTGGAACAACTAAAAAAACTCAGACCTCTCAACCCGTCAATCGTCCTTATGGCACCGTGCGTGTAGCTTATGGCTCTTACACGGGCGACTTGCGTAACGGCAAGCCTCATGGTCATGGCACGGTGAAGTTTTCAACTACTTATACCATCAATTCTTCTATCGTAGCTCATGCAGGAGATAGCTATGAGGGAGAGTTCCGCGATGGACGCATCTCAGGTGGACCCGGTTATTGGTCACACGATGGTGACAAAAAGTACGTTAATCCTTAAGCTAAAAGTTAGATCGCGTGTTTGGAGGTTATGGGACTTCAAAGTCTCATAACCTTGTAACCTTTAACATTACTCCCTCATTTTAAAAAAAGTTATGCGAAAGGTAGTATTTCTGTTCATGTTCTTTGCTGCTACGTTACAAGGTGTAGCGAAGCTGCGCTATCATAGCGAATTGTTACAACGCATGGCTAAGGCCACGGCTTTGTCTTTGCCAGACTCTTTGGGCATTATGACAGACAATGATTCCACTTGGCAGTACAAGGGACGTCAGTTGAGAGTGCGCACCAATGCTTTGGGCGATGTAAGCCATATTGGCTACAAAATCTTTCATAATCAAATCGTTGCGCTTTATGAAAACCAAGCCCTCTTCGACTTCCTCGAACGTTACCTCTTGGAACTTGACCTTCATTTGGACGGAAAGACTACGCAACAACGCATGGACGTTGATCGCGTTGTGGTGAAGGAGGGGAGTGTATCGATGATGACACGGCTGAAGGAGACAGATCCCTTGTCTATCAACTATACACCGCGACGGTTGTATACAGTTACGTGGCAGGTTGATGGCAAACCACTGACGCTATCGTTTCCTACCGACTGTCAGTTGATGATGGGCTGTAATGCCATAGAACTTGAAAACATCTTTTCGAGAGATGTGCAACGTATGCCTCAGTGTGTTGACATGGGCGAGGCTCTCGCCCCTTGGGCGCAAGTGCATGAGGAAAGTTCAGACCAGCTCAAGCAAAAGAATTATGGCTCTTATCTGAGCCACCTCATTGGCAGTCGAATTTATCTGCGCATGCACGATTCGCAGTGGCAGCCCGACGTAAGTCCTCATAGCCCCGTGCGTTCGGTGTGTACGTTGATGCTGACGGGATATTCTCCCAAGCAGATACCTCTCGACTTAGTAATCGACCGATATGGCTATCGTCATGAGAAGTTGCACGTTACCCTTCAACAGTTGTTGGCCTATTTCCGCTCAGAGGATAGTTGCGTCTATATCGGTATAAAGGAGAAAACGAACAATCAGCTGACAGGAACCCTCTTTGTATTGAACGAAAAGTTGGGCTATAACCATGTAATCCCTTTCACCTTCCCCTTATCTCTTCTCAGTGGCGACACTTCTGCACCACTCACGGCCAAAGTCTATGCCTATATCCCATTGCAAAATGTGACAGAGAAGTTCTTTGAAATTACCGACTACAAAGATCCTAACTATGAGAATTAAAACCTTCGCATTGGCCCTCCCTTTGTTCTTCACCTCACTCTGCGCAGTAGGGCAAGAAGTAACAGACGTTAAAGCCCAGATTAATCAGATAAAGAAGAATACTTCGGACTATATCTATGCTGAAATTACGGCTACCACAGAGCCAGATGCAAAGATGTTGGCCGAGGACTTGCTCTATGAAGAGATAAACAAATGGGCTGCCACGCAGCAGAACTTGCAAGCATCGCAAAAGTTTTTAGTCAATAATAAAACAAGTTGCATTACGACGCTCTCTACAACGCGTGGCAATATGTTTCGCTGCTTTATGTACATTCGCAAGAGCGATATACAAAATGCGAATAATGCTGATTTGGTAGAGAATACGAACATTATGTCTGATAGAAATGTGCAGACATCGACTTCTGTACAAACTTCTACTCCAGCTCTGCCAGACTCCACTTCGCAGACCACTACAGTGCCCGAACCTGTTCAGTCTGAAGTAGAGGCTCAAACTGTTTCCACTTCGCAGCCAATCACTACGGTTCAACCTATAGCAGAAGAGCCAGCGGTGAAGGAAGAAAAAGTGGTTACGCAAAGCAACACGCAGGATGTTACCGAAACGGGGAGCCGTTCGCTTTATCCACAAGTGGTAAAAACGTTGGCCACTCTTCGTACCTACAGTGACATGATAGCCAAAGCGCAAGCATACAAAACTTTGGGCGATATTGTAGAACTCGTTACGAACAAATTCCCTGAAAGCATCGAACAGTACTATTTGGTTATTTACGATCAACAAGGGCGTGTACAAGCACTGCTTACCCCAGGCATGCAACGGGTCAACGTATGTACGGGCAATGACGATTCTGAAAAGAACTATCATGGCTGCAAGGCTTTTGCATTTAAAGTAAAATAATATGTGAACGTTTCTTTTACATATTCTTATCCCCTTTAATCTAACATATCGAATTTGAAAAAGATGAATTATTTAAAGCAAATCGTGCTCACCCTTCTGTTGCTTTTCTGTGTTACCACGATGAAGGCCGTAGATGTCGTGTTTACCACTGACGAGGGGGTAAATCACACATCGGCTATAGAAAATGCAGAGCGCAATCTGGCCAAATTATTGACAGAGATAAACCGAGCACAGGAAGCCAATGAGGATGTGTCGGTAAAGAATATGGCCATGGACGAGTTTTCAAAGAAGTCATTGGTGCGTATATGGGCTGTTACTCCTTTCTATTGTGACGACGACGAGGTGGTAGATCGCTTGTGGATATTTAAGAATGGTACGATGATGGCCAGCCACATTCCTCTTATCATTACGCCTAAAGATGAAGATTTTGGTAACGGCACTTACCAAGAGGCTGTCGTAGAATTTGACCGTAGTGGCAACATTACTGACTTCCGCTTTGCCCTTGATGCGCAAACCGCTGAAAGTATGGAACGCTGTGGCGACGTGGCCAGCAAAGAGCAACGTATGATTATACTGCAATATGTAGAGCGCTTCCGCACGGCTTATAATCAAAAGGACATCAATACGATTGAAAAGATGTTTAGTGACGATGCCCTTATCATTACGGGTAAGGTGGTTATTGCGCGCCAAGGTACTGACCAATTTAGCTTCAAGCCTAAAGTGCAGTATACGAAGCAAAATAAAGCACAATATATTAGCAATTTGCGACGTGCTTTCTTACGCAATAAGTGGATAGACATTAAGTTCTCACAGATAGGTGAGAATGGTGAAACCACGGGTTGCTCAGGCATTACGCGTTCACGTAAGAATAAGAATATGTTCGGTGTGCGTATGCGCCAATCATGGAAATCAAGCAATTATAGTGATGAGGGTTATCTTTTCCTCCTTTGGGAATTCCCTGAGAATGGTGGCGATCCTATTATTCATGTGCGTACATGGCAACCTGAATACGTAGGAGGTCTGCGTCAAAAGCCCGATGAAAGCATTACCACGCTCGGTGGCTTCGATTTGTAAGATGTGAATATCACTAATAAACGATATAAGTACACATGAAACGTTTATTCTTAGCCTTTTGGCTACTTCTCTTACCGATTATAGGTTGGGCGCAGTCCAAATATATATCTTATTCGCCTATGGGGCAAGAAGACAGAGCTACGGCCAACCCTACAGAATGTGGTGTGCTTCTTCTCTCACAACATGCCGACCTTGTTATTACGCTTACCAACACCAAAGATTACTCTATCACACGATTGGGTAAGCGCCAATTAGGGTATTACGAATACGAAGTGCTCGTCAATATGGCTTCCACTCCCAACCCTACGCTCGAAATTGGACGGCGTGGTGATGTCAACTTCACCAAGTTTACCATGACCTTGCGTAAGGGCGTGTTACGTGCTTATTTGATAGAGGAAGTTGGCACCCCTATCTTTATGGAGTCGCAAAACAAGGGCAATGATATTGTGCCTGACGAAAAGTTGGCAGAAGTAGAGGTTAGTTCAACGATTGCAGGGCTGAAAGTAAATGTTCACCCTGACCTTCAAGCCTCTATCACTACGAAAGATAAATTGGGGGATGCTTCGATTAAGATTACTACGATACAGATTCCCATAGCCAATATTCGTCAACCGCAAGAACGCTTAGCGCAACTCGAACGCGAATATCGAGAACGTAATGCTGCGCTCAATGAAAAGAGTAGCGATGCAGACTTCGAACGCGTTGACCAATTAGAGGCGGCAATCAATAAGCAGAGAGAACTTATGAGTAGCCTTTTTGCTATCGATGTGTCAGGTCCCGAGACGAACCACTTGAACATTGATGTTAGCGAGTTGCAACCTCGTGTAAAGATGCGCTATGGCGTACTACAACTTCGTACTGTTGTGCGTGAACACGTGTCGAAGTGTGCTGGTTTCCTCGAAGAGGGTAGCCGCCTTTATGCTTTGCGCAACTATGATGACGCACGCCGAGCCTTCGCACAAGCCTTGGCTGCCAAAGATGCACCTAATAGTTTGAAGCCCACAATTCAGGCCAATATGAGCGATTGCGATAGTTGTTCGCTTTACACGCGATATACAACAGCCTCGCTTACCAAACTCAAGCGTTTGAAGGAAGCGGGTAATGTTAGTCAAGCCGATGTGGCCGAATACTATTCTGCTGCGGTAGAATATCTCAAGGTGCTTGACAAGTACAATCCTTGTGAATACTATGCTAAGTCAATCACAGCACTCGAAACGTTTATCAAGGACATGCCTTTCACGCTGCGCTTTAACGTCGTGCACTTAACGGCCAATCGCGTGAGCGTAGGCGAAGGTGGCCCCTTTGCGGGTGTTGAAGTGTGGGCTTATAGTGGTAATAAAACTCCGTCGCCTCAAAGTTATGACTCGCCCCGCAAGTTTCGCAAGTTGATGAAGGAGCAAGGCGCAAAGTTTACGCTACTTGGCGTGACTGATGCCCAAGGCGTAGTAGATGCCGAAATGCGCCGTACTGCGCTCCCTCGCGGTTTCTTCCTTTTGCCAGCTAATGACAATGTGAAGGTACGCATCTTCTACAAAGATGCTGAAGACGTCATGAGCCAGGCACAAGGCACTTTTGTAAAACGTCAGTTCCGTGTAAAACTCTATCATAAATAATTTTTAAATCAATAGGTATATGTTTAAGTCATTATTATCAAAAGCACTGTTAGTCATTCTGATGGGTGCAGGTATGTGTACGGTTGAGGCTTCAGCCCAAGGTTTCTTGAAGAAGGCAAAAGCGGCCGTAAGTAGTGTCACCTCATCGTCTTCAGACGACACAACAACAGCAGCTGACACAACATCAAACAAACTGAATAAAGATGATATTCCCGTCTATCATTGCGAAATGGTCTATCTAAAAGATGAGGCAGGTAATGACGTGCTCAATGCCGACGGAACCAAGGCGTATCGTGTTTATTTGGTCAATCAAAAGGGACAAAAAGTAACGTCTGAGGCTGCTGCTGCCCAAAGCAAAGAAATTAATAAAGCTATTCTTACCATTGCTGGTAAGGTAGGCTTGAGCGCGGGCATTGGTGCCTTATCAGGCGGTGGTAAGGGCGCCTTAGTTGGTGTGGCTACGGGACTTGGCATGAGCGTAAGTGATATTATGCTTATTGTGAAGCTCAAGAAGGATATTAACAAACAAAAGAAAGTATTGGAAGCTTATCAAAAGTCATTCGACGAAGAAGGTAAGCCCCTTGATGCTTCTGTCGATCCCGCCAAGATTAAGGACCTATCGATTGATACCAAGAATGCTGTGAGTGATACGGCTGAGAAGTTGAAAGGCGAACTTCTTACCGAAGCTCCTACCAACGAGAGTATCGATGCCCTCATTGGTGCTGTCACGAAGGGATAATAGCCTTACCACCTATTTACGAAAATAGCTCAGCAAAAGGAAGTTGATGTCCTTTCGCTGAGCTATTTTTGTATGCTGAACAAGTTAAACAAGGGCTCTATAACGAATAGTGTGGGTAAAACTGCAATTTGATGGGGCCTCTCCCCCTAACCCCCTCCCCCACAGGGGAGGGGGAATAAGAAACCTTTACTTGCTGCGTTTCTAGTTGAGAACCAACAGAAAACTCAAGAAGCAAGAGTGACTTATTCCCCCTCCCCTGTGGGGGAGGGGGTTAGGGGGAGAGGTCGCATCAAATTGCATTTGTATCTGTTATTAAACGCAATATTACCCACATGATTCGTTATAGAGCCTAAACAAGTGTTCAAGATAATTATGAACACCTACTTATACTATACCAAGTGCTTGATGTTCTCTTCCTTATCACCAGGAAGGAGGTCGATAACGGGCACTTCAACCATGGTGTAGCAACCGGGGCGTTGTAGCATGGCAGCACGTGCTACACATACTAAAACTTGACCTGTGAGGGCGGGGTTGTTAATCTTCATATTGAAGTCGAAGAGTTGATTCTGCGTGATGCCGCTCACGCCCTTACGAGTGAGGTGAACGCCATGGCCCATATCGATTACATCGTCAACAGAAGGCACGAGGTTGACGTGTGTCTCATCAGATGCAAAGTAAGGATCGGCCTTGATAGCAGCTGCAACCTTCTCGAAGTCATATCCGTCTTCGATTTCGATATATACCATGCGGCGGTGAATGCCTTGACCTGTAGGAATTGTCATTGAGAGAGCTTTCTTTACACCCTCAATGGCCTTAACGGCTACGGTGTGACCCATTGACATACCTGGGCCGAAGTTGGTGTAGGTAATGCCCTTAGGAGCAATGGCTTGTAACAAGGTGCGAACGACAGAGTCAGAACCTGGGTCCCAACCTGCAGAGATGATGCTTACAGCACCATGTTCCTTAGCTACTGCATCGAGTGAGCGGCGAAGGTCAACAATCTGTGTGTGAATGTCGAAACTATCAACCGTGTTGATGCCCAATGCGAGAATGTCTTTTGCATACTCTTCAACCTTACGGGTTGGAGTGGCAAGCACGGCAACATCAACATCTTTCAATTCACGTATGTTCTTTACTACGTCATACTTCTTCAACTCTTCGGGGCAATCTTCAGCGCCCTTGCGGCGTACGATGCCTGCTACTTCAAAGTCGGGAGCGGCTTCAAGAGCTTGAAGGGTGTAACGGCCAATGTTGCCATAGCCCACAATTGCTGCGCGTATCTTTTTCATTGTTTTTTCTAATATAACTTATTGTTCTTGTTTAAATTCGCTGCGAAGTTAGTTATTTTTTGGCTGAAATATTTTCTTTTTGTCAGAAAAGTGGCGATTATTTTACTATTTGCTTATTTCCACCGAATGCGTTTGATAATGATGCGTCCTTTGCGTACAACTTTGGTGTTGGATAGTGCAATGCGGAGCTTACTATCGAGTATAATCAGCGTTACAGAGAAGAGTATCAGTGCGATGCCGAAGGCAATGCGAGGCGTAAGCACTTCGCCAAAGATAAGTATGCCTAAGACGGCAGCGGTGACAGGCTCAAGTGCTCCCATAATGGCGGTAGGCGTTGAGCCTATGCACTGAATGGCCATGGCCATAAACACTAAAGAGATGACCGTAGGCACTAAGCCTAACATAATGGCCATAGTCCAATCAATGGGGGCATGGAGAGGTAGTAACTCGCCTGTAGGGGTGAATAAAGCATAGAGTGTAAGACAGACTAAGCAACTTGTCATAGCGTAAAAGGTAAGTTTTACACTTGACATTACAATGCCGCTGCGATTGACAATGATAATATATAAGGCATAGGTCAGTGCGGAGATTAAGATGAGTGCGATGCCTGCTAAGGCTATGGGGCGTCCAGAATCGTCTTTATATAATAATGCGATGCCGCCAACGGTGAGTGCTATGGCGATGAGTGAAGGCCATTTTAGCCGTTCTTTAAAGAATAAGGCCATGAGTATAGCGGTAAACACTGGATAGGCAAAGACAAGCGTTGCTGCTACCCCTGCCGACATGTAATAGAAACTTAAGAAGTAGGTGAGTGATGATACGGCAAAGACAATGCCTAATAGCGAGAGTATGCCTGCTTCGCGTCGGGTGATAGCAAAGCTTTTGCGTTGTAAAGCCATTAAACTCGCTAATAATATGGAGCCGAATAGAAAACGGTAGAACAATACGCTATTAGAGTTAAAACCGTCACGATAAAGTATTTTGGCGCATATAGGGTTTACCCCATAACTTACGGCGGCAATGAGTCCGTATAAGTAGCCTTTGGCTTGAGTAGATAGTTGCATGTTTGTCTTTTTTATGTCGTTGCAAAAGTACAATAAAATATTTTTTTCGAAAAAAGTTGGCTATAAGTTTGTCAGTTAAATAAAAAGTAGTACTTTTGCACTCGCAATTCGGGGTGTAGCTCAGCCCGGTTAGAGTACGCGTCTGGGGGGCGTGTGGTCGCTGGTTCGAATCCAGTCACCCCGACTGAATTGTAAGGCAGTTAGTCAGCAATGATTAACTGCCTTTTTTGTTGCAAATAATTGGGCCTCACCCCCCTACCCCCCTCTCCTCAAGGAGAGGGGGGTAGGGGGGTGAGGCCTGCAGTTTATATTTGTTTCTAATTTCGTTTAAAGCCAAAGAAAACGGGTTGACAAGTCAGTTATTCACTTACTTGTCAACCCGTTTACTAATTATTGATTTTGGTCTAAATTACTGTAATTTCTGCTTGATTTCAACCTCTTGGAAGGTTTCGATGATGTCGCCCTCCTTGATATCGTTGCAGTTGGTGAGTGAGATACCGCACTCAAAGTTAGTGCTAACCTCCTTCACGTCGTCCTTGAAGCGCTTGAGAGCATTGATCTCGCCCGTGAAGATAACGATACCGTCACGAATGAGGCGTGCCTTGTCGCTGCGTTTCACCTTACCATCGATTACGTAGCAACCTGCTACATAACCAACCTTCGAGATGTGGTAAACCTGACGTACCTCAACGTTGGCAGTAACCTCTTCCTTGATAACGGGTTCGAGCATACCTTCCATAGCTACCTTAACGTCCTCAATAGCATCGTAGATGACTGAGTACTGACGGATTTCGACACCGTCGCGTTCGGCCAACTTGCGAGCTTGTTGTGACGGACGTACTTGGAAACCGATGATAATGGCCTCAGAAGCGGCAGCGAGGGTAACGTCGTTTTCACTAATCTGACCTACGCCCTTGTTAATTACCTTCACTACGATATTCTCCGTAGAAAGCTTGATGAACGAGTCTGCCAAAGCTTCTACAGAACCGTCAACGTCGGCCTTAACAATGATGTTAAGTTCGTGGTAAGAACCCATCTTGAGTCGCTTACCAATCTTCTCGAGAGTGAGGACTTCGCGTGTACGGAGGTCTTGTTCGCGCTGCAACTGTTCACGCTTGTTGGCAATCTCGCGTGCCTCTTGTTCCGTTTCCATTACGTGGAACTGGTCACCAGCTTGAGGTGCACCATTGAAGCCGAGGAGAGTAGCGGCCATTGAGGGGCCTACATTGTCGATGCGTGCGCCACGCTCGTTGAACAATGCCTTGACGCGGCCATAGTTAGTACCAGCTAATACGATGTCACCTTGGTGGAGCGTACCATTCGAAACGAGGATAGTAGCTACATAGCCACGACCCTTGTCGAGTGATGACTCGATGACCGTACCCGTAGCCTTGCGGTTGGGGTTAGCCTTGAGTTCGAGCATATCGGCCTCGAGCAATACTTTCTCGAGCAATTCCTTCACACCCGTACCCTTCTTAGCACTAATATCTTGGCTCTGGTACTTACCGCCCCATTCTTCAACTAAGAAGTTCATGGCAGCCAATCCTTCCTTAATCTTGTCAGGATTAGCGTGAGGTTTATCAACCTTATTGATAGCGAATACGATAGGCACGTTGGCTGCTGTGGCGTGAGCAATGGCCTCCTTGGTCTGAGGCATGATGTCGTCGTCGGCCGCGATGATGATGATAGCGATATCGGTCACCTGTGCACCACGTGCACGCATGGCCGTGAAGGCTTCGTGACCCGGAGTGTCGAGGAAGGTGATGTGACGACCATTCTCAAGCGTTACGTTGTAAGCACCGATGTGCTGTGTAATACCACCTGCTTCACCAGCGATAACGTTTGACTTACGTACGTAGTCGAGCAATGAAGTCTTACCATGGTCAACGTGACCCATTACGGTAACAATTGGAGCACGCGGTTCAAGATCTTCAGGCGCATCTACCTCTTCAGCAATGGCCTCTTGTACGTCGGCTGCAACGTATTCGGTCTTAAAGCCAAACTCTTCAGCCACGAGGTCGATCGTCTCAGCGTCCATACGTTGGTTGATGCTGACCATGATACCGATACTCATACACGTACCGATAACCTTCGTTACGGGCACGTCCATCATCTGTGCCAATTCGTTAGCAGTAACGAACTCGGTGAGCTTCAATACCTTGCTTTCAGCTTTTGCTTCACGACGTTCTTCTTCCGCACGTGCGTGTTGCTGTTCGCGTTTCTCCTTACGATACTTAGCACCCTTGCCGCCCTTTTGCTTGCTGGTAAGGCGTGCCAACGTTTCCTTTACTTGCTTAGCAACGTCTTCTTCCGTTACCTCGGGCTTTTGTTGCTCCTTGGCACGGCGATTGCGATTCTTGTTGTTGCTCTTGCTATTGTTGCCTTGGCCATTTTGGTTGTTGCGGTTTTGGTTATTGCCGCCACCATTGTTGCCATTATTGTTGCCGTTATTGTTGTTACGTTTCTTGCCGTTGTTGTTGCCATTCTGCTTAGGCTGATTAGCGGCATTGTTAACGTCTACACGCTCAGTGCCAATGCGGTTGCGCTTCTTGCGTTGGCCGTTGCCATTGCCTTGAGCCTGACCGCCGCCATTCTGACCGCCACCGTTGTTATTCTTATTACGGTCGCGACGGCGCTCGTCCTTCGACTTCTTCTTCGGGCGTGTGGTTGAGTTAATAGCGCTGAGGTCGATGGTGCCAAGCACCTTGGGACCAGAAATTTCGGTTTGTGTGCGGAGTTTAAATACGCCGTTTTCTTCTTCGCCAATAGCCTTAGCGCGTTCTTCAACTGAGGGGCGAGTGTTTTTGGGTTGATTGCCGTTCTTGTCTTGGGTCATAAGTGGGTTGTTGGAAGGAGTTGAGTCATTGGCAGATGCCTTCACTGCTTCCTCGGTCTCGGCTTTAGTGTTAGTTGCTTGAGATGTTGTGGCAGCGGCTGCGTCAGCCTGGGGCTTCTTTTTATTGTCTTTTTTATTATTGTCAGATTTTTGAGACGTAGCATTGTTGGCAGCTGGAGCTTGTCCTGCAGCATCGAGGTCGATGTGTCCTACAATGTGTGGCCCTTTCACTTCAGGCACAACCGTTTCAACCATTTGGCTTTCGGCCTTGCGCGCTGTTTTGGCTGAGCGTTTTTTTTCTTGACGATCTTGTAATTGTTCTTCAGCCTTGCTGCGTAAATTCTTGTCAGCGCTGAAGGCACTCTTCAAGAGTTCGTATTGCTTATCGTCAAGCTTTTGATTAGGGTCGTTGGTTGCGACAGGTGCACCTTTCTCTTTTAAGAGGTCGGTGATAGACTGTAGTCCAACGCCAAATTCTTTGATTGCTTTATTTAATCTGATACTCATGCAATGTGATTAATAGTGGCTAATGTTTCTTTTAGGGTTAGGAGGTTTAGTTGAGGTTAGGAGGTTAAAAAGTTAGTATTGTTAATTTCATTGTTATCAACTTGTTATCAACGTAAGGTAACCTTATCCCCTCATAACCTAAAAACTAAGACCTTCTTTTTAGGGAGTGAGGCCGAAGGAGCCAACACTCATTTTGGAACATTAGCTTTCGGCACCTGCTTCTTCAGACGCAGGTTGGTTGGTAGGCTCAGCAGCTTCAGCTGCAGGAGCTTCGGGGGCTGTGGGGGCAGCAGGAGCGGGGGCATTGTTGTCGCCCTCAAACTCAGCGCGGAGTACGCGCAAGAGTTCATCGACAGTATCCTCTTCGAGGTCAGCCTTTTCGATAAGCATCTCGCGTGGAGCGTTGAGCACGTCCTTAGCTGTTTCGAGGCCAATAGACTTAATGGCATCGATTACCCACTGATCTACTTCATCAGCGAACTCATCGAGGTAGATGTCTTCTTCTGTATTCTCTTCACCCTCTACTTCGCGGAATACATCGATAGTATACTCTGTAAGCATAGAGGCGAGTTTGATATTCATACCGCCCTTACCAATAGCGAGACTAACTTCTTCTGGACGGAGGTAAACTTCGGCCTTCTTCTCTTCTTCGTGTAGCACGATGCGTGAAACCTGTGCGGGGTTCAACGCACGTTGAATGAAGAGAGTCGTGTTAGTAGTGAAGGGGATAACGTCAATGTTTTCGTTATGCAACTCACGTACGACGCCATGAATACGGCTACCCTTAACACCTACGCAAGCGCCTACGGGGTCGATGCGGTCGTCATAGCTCTGAACGGCTATCTTGGCACGTTCGCCTGGAATGCGTGCTACGCGGCAAAGGCGGATAAGACCTTCAGCGATTTCGGGAATTTCATTTTCGAGCAGGCGCTGCAAGAAGGCAGGCGCTGTACGTGAAAGGTAAATCTTAGGATTGCCGTTAGAATTGTCTACGCGGTCGATAACGGCTGTTACGGCATCGCCTTTGTGGAAGAAGTCGCGAGGTATCTGTTGTGACTTGGGCAAGTAGAGTTCGTTCTTCTCTTCGTCCATGAGCAAGGTCTCGCTCTTCCATGTCTGATAAACTTCAGCAGTGATGAGCTCGCCCACGCGGTCTTTGTATTTATTATATAAGGCGTCGTGTTCGAGTTCGAGAATTTTGCTGGCCAAAGTCTGACGGAGCGTAAGAATGGCGCGGCGGCCGAAGTCGGCGAAGTGGATTTCTTCAGAAACGTCTTCACCCACTTCATAGGTGGCATCAATTTGTTGTGCTTCGCTCAGTGAGATTTGCTTATTGGGGTCTTCTACCTCGTCGTCGTTAACGACTACGCGGTTGCGATAGATTTCGCAGTCGCCCTTCTCGGGGTTAACGATTACGTCGAAGTTTTCGTCCGAACCAAAGATTTTGGCAATAACGCTGCGGAAACTCTCTTCGAGCACACCCACCATCGTAGTGAGGTCGATATTTTTATTTTGCTTAAACTCAGCAAAGGTCTCGATGAGACTTGCTGTCTCTTGCTTTTTCTTAGCCATGCTTTTATTTTTTTGTTTACGAGTTTTAGGGGGGTGACGCGTTGACAAGTTAGTGAGTAAGTTTGTTTTGATAGTTAACAGGATTTACACCTATTGTATTAAGGTTACTTACCTGTTAACTTGTCAACTTATCAACCAAGAGACTCATAAGCTTTTACTTAAAATCGATTACGTACTTAGTTTGTTTCACTTGGTCGAAGTTGAAGTGAACGGTGCGTTCGACGAGTTTGGGACGTTTAGCTCCTTCTTCGCGTACTTTCTCTTCGAAGGTGAGTGAGAAGCCTTCGGGTGTAACATCGCCAAGTGTGCCTTGCAGTTTTTTCCCCTCTGTAGTGAGCACTTCGACGCATTCACCCTGATGAATTTCATACTGTTTGAGTACTTTGAATGGCTGTCCGATGCCAGCGCTGCCAACTTCAAGTTCAAAGTCCTCTTCTTCACGATCAAGGTGGCTTTCGATAAACCGGCTGAGTTCAACGCAGTCTTCAATCCAAACGCCCTCTTCGTGGTCGATTTCTACTACGATGCGGTCGTCTGCACTAATGGTTAGATCGGTAAGGAAGTATTCTTTCCCCTCCAACCACTGTTCCACCAAATTCTTTACAAAGTTCTTGTCAATCATTCGTTGTTGTTGAGTGGTAAAATAATGAGTGAGGAACTTTTTAGAAAGCCCCTCACTCAATCTTGTTTGCAAAGATACGCATATTTTATCATTCATGCCAACAATCTGTATAACATTTTTAGAACTCTGTTGACATATAAATGGCAAATTAGCCTCTTCCCCTAACCTTCTTCCCCCCTTCTCCGGTCGGGGAGGGGGGGTAGGGGGAGAGGCCCCATCAAATTGCAGTTTACCCACACGAATCAACATAGACCCACTGCAATTTGTCGAACAGACAAAGATTAATGAAAAGATTAACGAAAATAGATTAATGAGACGATTAATGGAAAAGATTAACGAAAAAGATTACTGGAAAGATTAATGATAGATTAATGAAACATTAATGTTAACAAAAGCGCGTAGCGCAAAACCCTTTACGTTACGCGCTTCGCGCTTAGTTTTAAACATTAATGTTTCATTAATCTATCATTAATCTTTTTCGTTAATCGATTCATTAATCTTTTTTGTTCTGTTCGACGAATTGCAGTTTTACCCCCACTATTCGTTATAGAGCCATTTTAATCGTGCTGTAGCTTAACGTTTCTCCCGCCTTTTTTCACATGATACTTATGTCCGTTGACGATGAGCGTAAAAGGATGGTTGGTGTCGGTAAAGATACTATCGGAGTTGGGGCTATAGATTAATGTGCAGATTGTGTCAGCAAAGCGTAACTTACGAATGCCTTGTAGTCCTTGCTGCTTGTTTAAGTCCCACCTAATGGTGTGAGTAAGGGCATTGACCTCGCGAAAGCCTAAAACATTTTCGATGAATAAAGAAATAGGCCCTAAGGCTGACCAACCGCAAAAGTCAGGACGTACACGGTGTCCCCATTCGGTAGAAGGGAGGTCGGCCGAGGGGGAATACGTTTCCCAAATGGTGTGGGGAGAGTATTGTTGATAAGTGCGCAATTGCTGCATGACCGTGCGACGAGCAAGCGTGTCGGCCAGGGCATAAAAACCATATTCTTCGAGTGCTTTAGTACCCATATATGCCATTGGTATCCAAACGCCTCCGCGCCAGTAGTCCCCCGTGGCTGCATTGAAGTCGGGGTCATCGCGTGCAATGGAGTTCCAGGGGTAACGTCCGCCAAAGAACTTTTCGCTCTCCAAATATTTGATCATGCGCTTAGCTTGTGAGGGGGAAGGTATGCCCGCTAAAAGAGCCCAAAACGATCCTACAGACTTGATGCGGCAAGGGCGGTGCGAGTTGCGGCTAATGTCGTAGTAGAAGCCGTCTTGCTCGTCCCAGTATAAGCGGTTGATAGTGGAACGCAGTGTGTCGTAGCGTTGTTGCCAAAGGCGTGCTTCGGCTTTCAAGCCTAATTGGTGTGCCATGCGTGCGATACAACGTGCCGAGAGGGCTTGCTGACAGATGGCATCGACCCACAGAATGCTGTCGTAGCCGCCAGCGTCGCGTCCGCGAGGTGTATTGTCCATACCGCTGGTGTTGCCCCACCATACGTAGCCTTCCACCTGTCCGTTGGCATCGCGTACAGTGCGCTTGCGAATGGGGTTGTAGTCAGGTGTGATAAGCGTGTCTTGGCTCCCAGTCGCTACGGTGTCAAACCATTCGAAGTGGCGCTGAAGGTATCGCTTTTGTTGCATTACGAGTTGGGCTTGGGCGCGGTCACCTGTGAAGCGAAAGTAGGCGTCCTCTACCCATGCAAAGATAGGGGGATTGTCGCGTAGGTGAATTTTTAGGGGAGACTGTCCGAAAACTCCATTTTTGATTTTTGAAACTTTCGTTTTGGAACTATTATACTTTAATGTAAGACATAAATATCATAAATACGTATATTTCGTTGCAGATTGTAAGCTATCGGATTAACAAATTGGAGTT
>JBNMKQ010000026.1:0-20699 GCA_050874425.1 Alloprevotella sp. | reverse complement strand
GCTTGTAAGGCAGATGCTCTGAACCAGCTGAGCTAAACGCCCTTGCAATAAGATACTTTGAGAAAAACTTTATAAAGATGAAAACGTGGGCGTTGACGGATTCGAACCGCCGACCCTCTGCTTGTAAGGCAGATGCTCTGAACCAGCTGAGCTAAACGCCCGTTGTTTTTCTCAAAAGCGATGCAAAAGTACGAACTTCTAACGATACTGCAAAACTTTTCAGCACTTTTTTACAGAATATTTTACGAGCGCATCACACGTAATCGCAATAAAAGCCTTGACTATCAACAATTAAGGCACCTGAATAAAAATAGCCATCCACGCGCTACAACAAACAACTTCAAGCGTATTTATGCGCCAAAACAGAAAGTTTTGTGTACATTTGCACAAATAAAACAACGTAACAATCCTACGCAATGAAAAAATATGTAGAAGACTTGCGCGTGGTCGAAGTTGAAACGCCCCGCCAAGGATATGTTCTGCTCAAACTCTCTCCACAAACAGGCCTCTTACCCGAAATCATGCCGGGACAATTTGTTGAGGTACAAGTTAAGAACTCCCCCACCACTTTCTTACGTCGTCCCATTTCCGTCAACTTTGTCGACTACGACAACAATCAACTTTGGCTTCTCGTCCATGCCATAGGCGACGGAACGCGCAGTATGGCGGCATGCAACGTTGGAGATACGCTTAATTGCATGTTTCCCCTCGGCAACGGTTTCACCCTACCGAGTTGCGACGGCAAGAAAATTCTTTTAGTAGGCGGTGGTGTTGGCACTGCTCCCCTACTCTATTTTGGCAAGATGCTGAAGGACTTAGGTTGCGAACCCATATTCCTTTTAGGTGGTCGTAGTGCTACTGACTTGATGCAGCTTGATTTGTTCGAGCAGTACGGACGTGTATACGTTACAACTGAAGATGGTTCTAAAGGCGAAAAGGGCTTTGTCACTAACCATAGCATTCTCAATAGCGAAAAATTTGATAGTGTTTCAACCTGCGGTCCTAAACCAATGATGGTAGCTGTTGCACGTTGGGCCGCAACGGCCAACATTCCTTGCGAAGCATCGCTCGAGAACTTAATGGCATGCGGCTTAGGTGCTTGTCTTTGCTGCGTTGAAAAGATGGCCGACGGCCACAACCTCTGTGTTTGTAAAGAAGGTCCCGTATTTAACACCAATCAATTGTCATGGCTCAATTAAACGTAAAAGTAGGAGGACTCGACCTCAAAAATCCTGTAATGACGGCCTCTGGCACGTTTGGCTACGGCATCGAGTTTGCCGACTTCATTGATTTAAATCAACTCGGTGGCTTTATCGTTAAGGGCACAACCCTTCATGCACGCGAAGGAAATGACTACCCTCGCATGGCTGAGACGCCCTCGGGTATGCTCAACTGCGTTGGTTTGCAAAACAAAGGTGTAGACTACTTTTGTGAACATATCTATCCACAACTCAAGGACATTCAAAGCAACGTATTAGTCAACGTTTCTGGTTCTTCACCCGAAGACTATGCCGAATGTGCAGCACGCATCAACGAACTTGACCACATTCCTGGCATTGAACTCAATATCTCTTGCCCTAACGTCAAAGACGGCGGCATGGCCTTTGGCGTTACCTGCGAAGGCGCTGCCAGTGTAGTGCGCGCGGTACGTAGACGCTATGACAAAACGCTGATTGTCAAACTTTCACCCAACGTTACCGACATTGCGTCTATTGCCAAGGCGGTTGAAGCGGAAGGTGCTGACAGTGTTTCGCTCATCAACACACTCATGGGCATGAGCATTGACATTGAGCGCCGACAGTCACGCCTCAGCATCGGCACTGGTGGACTTAGCGGCCCCTGCGTCAAACCAGTCGCATTGCGTATGGTATGGCAAGTAGCTCGTGCTGTCAACATTCCTGTAGTTGGATTAGGAGGCATCATGAACGCAACCGATGCTATTGAATTTTTAATGGCTGGCGCTACAGCCATCGAAATTGGCACCGCCAACTTCATCAACCCCACTACTACCATTCGCGTCATTAATGGCATTAACGAATGGTTAGACAATCATGGTATAAAAGACGTTCACGAGATTATCGGTTGCATGAAGTAAGCCACCCACCATGCACCTAAGAACATAAAGTCACGGCATTCGTGTTCAAAACAATAAAGCGCATAGCGCGTAACGCAAAAGGTTTTGTGTTACGCGCTTTTGTTTTCTGAAAAGTTTTGTAACTTAGCGCCAAGAAAACGAAATTACATTATATTATGGCAACAAACGAAATACCATTTTACAAAGAAAGAAGCATCAAAGGCTACATGGCCGATGCTTGGAAAATAATAGCTCTTAATTGGAAGAGTTACCTATTAGCTCTCACACCCTTTCTACTGATTGCAGGTATAGCCGATGCCTTATTTTTTGAATTCATGCTACGCTACGTTTGCAAGCAGGCTCTCCCTGCTTACCTATTCTTGAGTTCTGATGGCGATGTCAAAATAGCTCAATGGGTGGCCACCCCCAACGTAGGCAATGCCATTTACCTCACTCTATCAGCACTCTTTTTCATCATCGGTCACCTTTGCTTAACGGCTAAACTATTCGCCATCATACGTCACTATGCCGACCACAATAGTCTGAGTGCCAAGCCCACCCTTACGCTACAAAAGCCTGACTACCAAAGCATGAAGCGGGTATTCTTGAGCAACCTCGGCTTTACGCTCACCGCAGCACTACTCTGTTGTCCCTTTATTATTTTAGGAATAAAGTGGAAATTATGGATGTTAGTTTTCATACCAATCATCGCGATTTACGCCTACGCGGCATGTTACCTATTCACCCTAAAAATAGGTATTTACTTTACAACTTTCAAACAAGCCATTTGCTATACTTTTAAGCACGCATTAGGTCACCCCTTCATTCTACTCCTGCTAACGAGCATACCCGTTGCTGCGATTACTATCGTATGCTTCTTACCACAAGCCACTTACGGATTAAGCTGTTTTGCTGCCAATAAGTCGGCCTATATGGGCGACCATATCGCAACGTCAGCCCTACTCACACCCCTATTTTTCATTATCAACACCATAAGTTTTGGCCTCATCGCATTAGCTAAAAGTTACACAACATGGTGTTTGGCGCTAAAAGTGGAACAAAAAGTATCGTCAAAATAACTTTTTCCTTCCCATTGGCGCTATAAATCTATCAAGCGTCAATTGTAAAGAAGTCATTAAGAATTTAAAAGAAACTGACATTTTACTTTGCAGTTCATACATAATGGCTTACCTTTGCAATGATTATTACAGATTTTTATGAAGAATGAACGTTTAGTTCCCAACTACATTTTCGAGACAAGTTGGGAAGTTTGCAACAAGGTGGGCGGCATTTACACCGTGCTCTCATCGCGTGCCAAAACGCTAATGTCTAAGTATCAGGACAAAGTTGTTTTTATTGGTCCTGATTTGAAACAGCCCACGGCTAATGTTGATTTTTGTGAAGATGAGCGGTTGTTGCCTAAATGGAAAGAGGCTGCAGCAGATTTAGGCTTAAAGTGTAGAATTGGTCGTTGGATGGTACCCGGCAAGCCCGTAGCTGTGCTGGTTGATTTTGCCCCCTTCTTTGAAATTAAAAATGATATTTATGCTGAAGCATGGAACCTGTTTCGCGTTGATTCACTACATGCCTATGGCGACTACGACGAAGCTTCCATGTTCTCATACGCAGCAGGCCGATTTGTTGAAGCAGTCGTTTCTTTGTGCCTCAACAAGACGGACAAAGTCATTTATCAAGCCCACGAATGGATGTCAGGCTTAGGTATGCTCTTCTTAAAGCATCACCAACCTCAAGTTGCCACTATCTTTACGACCCATGCCACAAGCATAGGTCGTTCTATTTGTGGTAACGACAAGCAACTCTATGCTTATTTCGACGGCTACAATGGCGACCAAATGGCACAAGAGCTACACATGGACGCCAAGCATAGCATCGAGAAGCAAAGCGCTTGGCATGCCGACTGCTTCACTACGGTCAGCAGTTTTACCGACCGCGAGTGCAAGCAGTTATTAGATAAGCCCGCCGATGTCGTCTTGCCTAACGGCTTTGAAAATGATTTTGTGCCCAAGGGCCGTCAATTCACCGAAGTGCGCAAAAAAGCACGTCGCCGCATTCTCGATGTTGCCAGTGCCTTGACTGGAAGTACATTGCCCGACGACACCTTAATCGTTTCTACCAGTGGCCGCAATGACTACCGCTGCAAAGGTTTTGACGTATTCTTAGAGTCAATGGCTGAACTCCGTGCTCAACTCAACGCACAAGCTGATAGCCAACAACAGGTATTAGCGCTCATCGAAGTGCCCTGTTGGTTAGAAGGCCCACGCGCCGATTTGCAAGAAGCACTCAAACACGCTCCCATTGGCAGTGGCGCCCCACTCCCCAACCCCATTATTACGCACAACCTACACAACCTCGACGAGGATCGCATCGTCAACACCATACGTCATTTAGGTCTTGACAATCGTCCTACCGACAAGGTGAAGGTGGTACTCGTCCCTTGCTACCTTGAAGGCAATGACGGCATCTTCAATATGCCCTACTACCACCTCTTGGCAGCCAACGACTTAGCGCTCTATCCCTCTTACTACGAGCCTTGGGGTTACACGCCTCTTGAGAGTTGCGCTTTCCACACGCCCTGCGTCACCACCGATTTGAGTGGTTTCGGCCAATGGGTGAACGAGGTAGTAGGACACGAAGGTGAACTCTCCGATGGTGTTCGCGTTATTCATCGTGACGACAGCAACTACTTCGAGGTGGCTCACGACATCTGCAACACGGTAAAGGCCTACGCCAACGCTTCAAGCAAAGAGCGCACTGCCTATCGCAACCACGCTGCTTCTTTGGCCAACAAGGCTCAATGGAAGCACTTTATCAAATGCTATTACGATGCCTACGACTTTGCCTTGCGCACAGCCTTAGGAACATCAACTAATGAATAATACAAACCTACTTCATAATCAATGAACATTAAAATCAGCAACGCCAACCAACCTTCATGGAAGGTGGTAAACGTAAAAAGCCACATTCCTGAGGCTTTGAAAAAGTTGGACGAGTTAGCTCACAACCTTTGGTGGGCATGGAACACAGAGGCTATTCAGCTCTTTGCCAGCCTTGACAACGACCTTTGGAAGAAGGTTAAGTGCAACCCCATCGACCTTCTTCGCAGCATCGACTACGATCGCTTGATGGAGTTGTCAAAGGACGAAGAGACCATTGCTCGCATGGACAAGGTCTACAACGACTTCCGCAAGTACATGGACGTTAAGCCTAATGCTAAGCGCGCTTCTGTAGCTTACTTCTGCATGGAATATGGTTTGAGCCACGTGCTTAAGATTTATTCTGGCGGTTTGGGTATCCTCGCTGGTGACTACTTGAAAGAGGCTTCTGATAGCAACGTCGACATGGTAGCCGTTGGCTTCCTCTATCGTTATGGTTACTTTACGCAGAGCCTTTCTATGGACGGTCAGCAGATTGCCAACTACGAAGCACAAGACTTCGACCGTCTGCCTATCGAGCGCGTACTCGACAAGGAGGGCAACCAAGTGGTAGTGGACGTACCCTACCCCAACTTCATGGTTCACGCTGCTCTTTGGGTAGCTAACGTAGGTCGTATCAAACTCTACTTGCTCGATACGGATAACGAGATGAACTCTGAGTTCGACCGTCGCATCACTCACTCTCTCTATGGTGGCGACTGGGAAAACCGCATCAAGCAGGAGTACTTGCTCGGTATCGGTGGTATGTTAGCCCTCAAGCAATTAGGCATTAAGAAGGACATCTATCACTGCAACGAAGGCCACGCTGCATTGTGCAACGTTCAGCGCTTGGCTGACTACGTTGAAAGCGGTTTGAACTTTGACGAAGCTCTCGAACTCGTTCGTGCTTCTTCACTCTACACTGTTCACACCCCCGTGCCTGCTGGTCACGACTACTTCGACGAGGGTCTCTTCAATAAGTATATGAATCAGTTCCCCGCTCGTTTGGGCATCTCTTGGGACGACTTCATGGGCTTAGGCCGCACCAACCCCGATGATAAGGGCGAGAAATTCTGTATGTCTACCTTCCTTTGCAAGACTTGCCAAGAGGTGAATGGTGTTAGCTGGTTACACGGCCGCGTAAGTCAGCAAATGTTCAAGGGCATTTGGCCGGGTTATATGCCTGCTGCCAGCCGTCTCGATCACGCTGAACGCACACACGACGAATGGTTCGACATTTACAATCCTCACCCCGAAGAGAGCCACGTTGGTTACGTTACCAACGGTGTTCACTTCCCCACATGGTGTGCAAAGGAATGGCAAGCCGTTTATGCTAAATACTTAGGCAAGGACTACATCCACGACCAGAGCAACGAAAAGATTTGGGAGAAGATTTACAATGTGCCCGATGAAGTTATCTGGAACACGCGTGTTACCTTGAAGAACAAGCTCATCGACTACATTCGCGCTCGCTTCCGTGAGAACTGGTTGCGCAACCAAGGCGATCCCTCACTCGTTGTTAGCTTGCTCGACAAGATCAACCCCAACGCACTCTTGATCGGTTTCGCTCGTCGCTTCGCTACTTACAAGCGTGCTCACTTGCTCTTCTCTGACCTCGACCGCTTGGCTAAGATTGTCAATAACCCCGACTACCCCGTACAGTTCCTCTTCGCAGGTAAGGCTCACCCCGCTGACGGTGCTGGTCAAGGCTTGATTAAGAAGATTTACGACATCTCTCAGCGCCCTGAGTTCATGGGTAAGATTCTCTTCCTCGACAACTACGACATGCAGTTGGCTCGTCGCCTCGTTTCTGGTGTTGATATCTGGATGAACACTCCGACTCGTCCGCTCGAAGCCAGTGGTACATCTGGCGAGAAGGCGTTGATGAATGGTGTTGTCAACCTCAGCGTACTCGACGGTTGGTGGTACGAAGGTTATCGCGAAGGCGCAGGTTGGGCTTTGACTGACCGCCGCACTTACGAAAACCAAGGTCACCAAGACAAACTTGACGCTTCTACTATCTACTCTATGCTTGAACAAGAGATTATTCCTCTTTACTACGCACGCAACCGCAAGGGCTACTCTGAGAATTGGGTACGCACTGTAAAGAACTCTATCGCAAGCATTGCTCCTCACTACACCATGAAGCGTCAGTTGGACGACTACTACGATCGCTTCTACAACCCCGAAGCTGCACGTTACAAGACACTCGCTGCTAACGACAATCAGTTGGCTAAGAGCATCGCAGCTTGGAAGGAGAGCGTAGCTCAACGCTGGAACGACATTCGCGTTGTTAGCAGCGAACGCAGCGAAAATCTCCAAAACGGCACCTTGGTGAGCGGTAAGGACTTCTCTGTTAAGCACGTAGTTGACGAACAAGGCCTCGACGATGCTATCGGCATTGACTTGGTTATCATCAGCGGCACTGAAGGCAACGAAGAGATTTACTCTGTTATGCCTATGAACGTTGTAAAGCACGAAGGCAACCTCTACACCTTCGAACTTACTTCAAGTGTCGACCTCGCTGGTTCTTACAAGGTGGCTTATCGTATGTATCCGAAGAACAAACACTTGCCTAACCGTCAAGACTTCTGCTACGTACGTTGGTTCAACTAATCCCACATAAATAACTCTTAATAAAGCCACCCCCAGAAGGTCCAACTTTAGGGGGTGGCTTTTATACTATTCGCACACATATAAAAACACATAAAAACACTACTATTACAATGAAGAAGCTCAAATTCTTACTTTTCGCGCTAATGCTACTCATGGTAGCTCCCGTTAGCGCACAAACGAAGTACACCGTTCCCGTAACTGGCCGTAAAGTTAAACTCTGGGTGAGCAACGAACAAGTGCTCAGCCTCAGCAATCAAGAGTACGAAAGCTACCTGAAGTCAGCCAAAATTTCAACCGATGCTACCAACACTGCTCTAGTCAAGAAAGTAGGTCAACGCCTTGCCACCGCGGTCGAAACTTACTTGAAAGAGAACAACCGACTCGATGCTATCCAAGACTACAAATGGGAGTTTAACCTCGTACAAGACAACACGGCCAACGCCTTCTGTATGCCTGGCGGTAAGATTGTGGTTTACGAAGGACTCTTACCTGTTACGCAAAACGAAAGTGCCCTTGCCATTGTTTTGGGCCACGAAATTGCTCATGCAGTAGCCAAACACTCAGCTGAGCAACTCAGCACGAAGGTGAAGCAACAAGCTGGCGCTAAGGTATTAGGTGCCGTTTTGGGCGCTACGGGTGTGAGCAACACCACTTCTATCCTTACGCAGACGGCCTTCTCTTTGGGTACAAAGTTGGGTAGCCTAAAGTATTCTCGCAACAACGAGAGCGAAGCTGACTACATGGGATTAATTTTTGCCGCCATGGCTGGTTACGATCCCAGCGTTGCCGTTAGCTTTTGGCAACGCATGGCTGCCAGTAGTACTTCTTCTATGCCTGCTTTCTTGAGCGACCACCCTTCTGATAGCAAGCGAATTGCCAATATCAACAAGTGGCTGCCCACAGCTCAGAAGTACTACCGTCCTGTCACCACTACGACTACTACCAAAAAGGCTACAACAAAGAAGACTTCTACTAAGAAAACTTCTACTAAGAAGAGTACGTCGAAAAAGACAACGACTAAAAAGTCTACGGCTAAAAAGACAACAAAGAAAAAGTAACTAAAATCAAATTGTTAGATAAACGGCAATTGGGCCTCTCCCCCTAACCCCCTCCCCCACAGGGGAGGGGGAATAAGTCACTCTTACTTCTTGAGTTTTCTGTTGGTTTTCACCTAGAAACGCAGCAAGTAAAGGTTACTTATTCCCCCTCCCCGTGGGGGAGGGGGTTAGGGGGAGAGGCCCCATCCTTTTAGGGAAAAATCCGAAATATTGACATTCCGCACCTATCCTTCTAGAACGAAAAACACGAAAGAAGGGACTAAAATTCAATTTAACGACACATAATTCTTACGCTCTCGACGAAGAATTTTCAACCTCTCGACGACCAGTTTTCATTTCTTCGACGAAAAAATCCTTTTTTTCGTCGAAAGTGCGCCTCTTTTTCCTCGAAATTACAACGTCTTTTAATTATTAAACTATAGTTTTTACCTTATTTAAAGCAAAAACATTCACAGAATGAATCGTTTTTCATCACCTTTCACTCTAATCAGATACAATAAAAGCATTGAAAGCCAAAGACTTTCAATGCTTTTTAATTCGTCCTATTCGCTTGTAACCATGGCTAATACTCACGCTCACCAAATATCGCCGTGCCGACACGCACGAGTGTGGCGCCTTCTTGCATAGCTATTTGATAATCGTGCGACATACCCCACGAACGTTGGCAGAAACTATCGTCGTCCGCAAAGTAAGCTTTCTTACATTCATCGAAGAAACTATAAGTTTGGTGGAACTCACTGCGCACTTGCGCTTCATCGTCCGTATTGGAAGCCATACACATCAGTCCCACAATGCGCACGTGGTGCAACTCACGCCACTCGCCAGCCTGGAGCAATGCCCGACAGTCATCTAACGAGAGTCCGTACTTCGTAGCTTCTTGCGCTATGTGCAATTCAAGCAAACAGTCTATCACGCGATCATGTTTGGCTGCTTGTTTGTCTATTTCTCGCAATAGCTTCATACTGTCTACGGCATGTATCAACGAGATGTAAGGAGCGATGTACTTTACCTTATTGGGTTGTAAATGGCCTATGAAGTGCCAAGCAATGTCCTTGGGCAATGCTTCATGTTTGGCTTGCAACTCTTGCGCACGGCTTTCGCCAAATATGCGTTGCCCCTCGTCGTAAGCCTCTTGTATGAGCGAGGCTGGGTGAAACTTTGAAACGGCCACCAGTTCTACACCCGGACGAATGGTAGCCTTTATTTCCTTTAGGTGTATCATAACAATAATATGACTTAAACAAATTACACGCACCTTTTGTTCGCTACAAAAAGTACGTGTAAGGAAATGTTTGCTTTTGCGCAGATAGCTTGATTAAGAGATACTAATTAAGCTTCGTACTCTGGTTTGTCCTCACCAGCCTTCTTGTTACGAACTTCATAGTGGTATACGTCCATTATGGCTGTTTCGGTAACTGAGGCTATGGTGTAGTCCATCATTGAACCTTTCATGCCTTCGTCCAAACGCTTTACGGCATCGCGAAGGTCGCCAGCTTGTATCAATACGTTTTGAGAGGTCTTCTTTTCCTTACCGCTCTTCTCATCAAGGGTGATGAAGATGAGCTTTGCACGGAAGTACTTGTCGGCACTATCGTCGCCTGGAGCTTCAAACATCTCAGCATAACGCGCACGCTTGATGTCGCTCACCTCGAATACGCCCGTCATGAAAGGGGTAATCTCTTCGATAATGCGTGACTCTGCTTCGGTAAAGTTCAAGGCATCCACCAAATAAGGTTCGTTTACCTTCTTTACCAAGCCGTTTTCCATCGTCTTCTCGTATTTTACTTTACACTCAAACCATTCGTTGTTCATAACAAATATCCTTTTTTTATTGTTGTTTTATGCAGCAGAACAAGGTGCTCCGCTACTTTCGGCCGACAAAATTAGACATTTATTTTTACTTGACCCTTGTTGCGCGTAAATTTTCCGTAGTTTACGGCATGACGCGGACACGCATGATAGCAACGCAAACAGTGTGTGCAGTGTCCTTTCCACACTACATTTCCTTCATGACTAAAGGATACATTCTGCAACGGGCACGTTTGAACGCATCGCCCACACTTTGTGCAAGCCACGTGCTGCGTCCAGAAGCGTTTATCGTCAATTAAGAAGCGATTAAAGAGGGGACGCAACACGTAACTCTTGAGCCAAGCCACAGTGCCTCGCGTTAATTCTTCGTCGCTGACTTTGGCTCGCTGCGCAATGCACTGTGCGATGTGTGGCAAGCGCTTCTCGGCATTTACGCGTTTACGTTCTACTACTTCGGGCGTATCTACGTCAAATCCTGGCAGACATACGTATGTATTGCGCATCTGCACAGAATAAGCGGCATTCAAGTGCCAACCATTCTTGCACAACGCTTTACGCAAGAGGTTATCGGTATACCCCACATCGTCTCCACAGGTAAATACGCCATAAACGTAACGTTCGCCACACGCGTTCGGCAACTGCTTCACAAAACTTTCGACTACACGCGGCAATCCCCATGCATAAATGGGAAAGACAAAACCTACGCTTTCGTCGTTTTTCAGCATTGGCAGAGGTTCACTCGATGTCATATTGTACAAGGTGTCGCCCAACGTGGTCGCCAACGCTTGCGCCACCTGCAACGAATTGCCCGTACCTGAAAAGTAATATATCATCGCGCTAACTTTTGCATAAACACAAAGTGCTGACTAAACACTTTCTTTGCCTCCTCTACTGGGCGGTCAAACAAGCCAAACAATGTACTCCCACTTCCACTCATCGCGGCATACAAAGCACCCATATCATAGAGCGTCTGCTTAATGGCTGCCAATTCAGGGTGATTGGGAAAGACGGACTGCTCGAAATCATTAACAATGCGTTCGCGCCAACACTCTATAGGCTGTTCTATAGCTTTGAGCAAAGGATAGTCGGCGGGACGTGGCGTTACGTGTGCATAGGCTTCCTTGGTTGATACAAACACGTCGGGCTTGACTAACAAAATGTACTTATCTTTTAGCGAAAGATTGATGGGCGAGAGTTTATCACCTATACCGGTAGCATAAGCAGGCATATTCTTAATAAAGAAGGCGCAGTCGGCGCCAAACTTCGCCACGCGCTGCTCCATATCCTCTGCCGTGAGGCCAAGGTTGAAGTATTCGTTTACTCCTCGCATCATGAAGGCCGCATCACTACTGCCACCGCCAAGGCCTGCTCCTAAGGGTATGTTTTTGTATAAGAATATGTCGAGCGCAGGCAGGTCAAACTCTTCTTTTAATGACAGATATACCTTGGTAACTAAATTGTCTTTTGCCTCACCGTCTACCTTCACGCCGTGTTGCACAAAGCGATAGTCCACGTCCTCGTCCAACGGCTTCAACTCTAAGTTGTCGCGCAAGGGCACGGGATAGAACACGGTCTCTAAGTCGTGATAGCCGTCTGCGCGACGCGCTACCACGTTGAGTCCTATATTTATTTTACAATTGGGTAATAATAACATATCGTACGTATTGGTTAAGTAGGTGTTCAAAATTAGTTTATATTTAGATGTTCACAATTAGCTTATATCAAAAGCACTCTCTTGGGCGCATCTTGTTCCTTGGTTTTCGATCGCATAGCCCGCTATGCTCGCTCAAACCAAGAAACAAGCTGCATCCCAATAGAGCACTTTTGATATAAACTAATTATGAACACCTACTTAAAGAAAAGCCTTGCAAAAGTACATCTTTTCCATCACTTGAACTCATTCGCGCTAATTCTTTGAGGCTCAAAAACATACAAAATATAAATATTTTAGGCTCTTTTACCAAAAAGCGTCATATTTACTTGGCATTTCGCAACCCATTTGTTACCTTTGCATAAGGTAGCGAACGCTTTACTTGTGCAGCGAGCACCATTGTTCTGCACCATGAAAAGCGTTCAAAATGTCCTAATATTATATACAATTATCTTTATTATGAGTTTTTTTTCAAAACTATTCAAGCATAAAGAACAAGCAAACGAAACGGGTTGGCGCGTAGGCGGAGTGGAAGACTTCATGATGCTGATACGTGTTTATTACCAAGCTGTTATGGCGGCCAACTTAGGCATTAGCAATTTAGCGGCACTCCCCGACTTACGCGTGTTTAAGCAGACGCTTCACGTACAGACAGTCAATAACAAACTCGGCATTGGCGAGAAGAACAAATGTCGTAAGATGCTCATGGAGATTTACGGCATTGAGGACTTTTTCTTTAAGGAAATTGACCAAAGCATTAAGCGCCACTGTCGCAACGTCAACGAGGTGCGCAACTATCTCTTCCTCTTCCAAGGTTTCTCACAAGAGCTGATGATGCTCATGGGCAACATTATGAAGTGGAAGTTCCGCATTCCAAGCATGTTCCAACAAGCATTGCGCAATCTGACAGCTAAGGCCGTTAATGAAGTGCTGACCAAGAACTCTTGGAAGGACGAAGGCGTAAGAAAGGCTTGCCTCGCTGTACGTCAGTACCAACAACAATTAGGCTATAGCGCTGAGTGGATGACCACTTACGTTTACAATGTTGTTATCTTAGCTAAGAAGGAACCTAAACCAGCTGATAACGACGATAAGTAATTGAGTGGTGAAGGTTTGGAGGTTAAGAGGTTAGAAGGTTAGAAGGTTAGAAGGTTAAAAAGAAGGTTAGAAGGTTAAAAAGTTACCATTTACTTACTGACAAGACCAACTAAGAACCAACTAAAAGCCAATTAAGAGCCAATTAAGAGCCTTCCACTTCATACTAAAGTTCGCTTTCGCGCACCTTTTCTCGCCATAAAGCATTTCACCTTGTTCACATGGCTGAACGAAAAGGCTTTAAAATCTCTTCACACCATACGAGTCATTGCACTTTCATTTACTAACGTATTATGACGAACGAACAGGAAGTAGCACTTCGCAACTTTGAGGCAAGGGTCAGGGGGCTGATGATGGCCTACCAAGAGGTGAAGCAAAAGAATGCTGAACTCCAAGCCCAACTCGACACGTGTCAGCAACAACTCGCTGAGACGCAAGAGTCTGTTGCCAGTCTGAAACGTGACTACAGTACACTCAAGACAGCACGCATGATTGAAGTTAGTGGCGACGATGTGAAGGAGTCAAGAGCTAAATTGGCTCATCTCATACGCGAAGTGGACAAGTGTATCGCATTATTAGACGTATAATACGCGTAACGTAATCAGCTATAGACCATGGAAGATAATAAAAGCGATAAATTGGTCATTCAACTGCTCATCGGTAAACAGGTCTACCCTATCACCGTTAAACGTGATCAAGAGGAAATCTACCGCCGTGCAGCTCGCATGATTAACGACAAGCTCGGACGTTACGAACAGTCGTACCCACACCTCGGCTACGAGCGTTACACGTCGGTCGCCCTACTCGACTTTGCCGTACAGGTAATTCAGTTGCAAAACCAAAAGGACGAATCACCTTACGAGACGACAGTCAACAGACTGAGCGAGGAAATAGGCCAATTGCTATCTGACAATAATAAATAGATGCCTTACCTAAAGAAAGGGCATCAGAAATAGTTCCCCCTTAGGGTACAACGCATTTGAGGAGTATTAACGCTCCGTCTTACACACAATGCCTAACGTACCCAACTAACCCTATATATCTTTTAAAAAATGTTTGAAACCATATTCTTAGTCATCGGTTTGATTATCGGTGGCGGTGCAGGATATAGCTTCTTCCGATATGTACTGAAGAAGAAGTATCTGCGTATGATTGACACGGCTAACAAGGAGGCTGATGTCATCAAGGAGAAGAAACTACTCGAAGTTAAAGAGAAGTTCCTCAACAAAAAGGCTGAACTCGAAAAGGAGGTTCAACAACGCAACCAACGCATTCTACAAGTTGAGAATAAACTCAAGCAACGCGAGATAGGTCTTAACCAGCGTCAAGACGAGTTGGGCCGCCGCAAGCAAGAGCTTGACAACACGCACAATCGCTTGAATAACCAACAACAAACACTCGCTCGCAAGGAGGAGGAGTTGGAGAAACTTCAACTCAAAGAACGTGAAAAGTTGGAAGAACTCAGCGGACTCTCTGCCGACGAGGCAAAGAAACGACTCGTTGACTCTCTCAAAGACGAAGCGCGCAGCAACGCTCAGAGCTACATCAACGACATCATGGACGATGCAAAGCTTACTGCAAATAAAGAGGCAAAACGCATTGTAATTCAGACTATTCAGCGCGTAGCTACAGAGACAGCTATCGAAAATAGCGTAACCGTATTCCACATTGACAACGACGAAGTGAAGGGCCGCATCATCGGCCGCGAAGGTCGTAACATTCGTGCCTTGGAAGCTGCTACGGGTGTTGAGATCGTTGTAGACGATACGCCTGAAGCTATTGTCATCAGTGCCTTCGACCCTGTACGCCGCGAGATTTGTCGTCTCGCCCTTCATCAGCTCATTGCCGACGGACGTATTCACCCTGCTCGCATCGAAGAGGTGGTAGCAAAGGTGAAGAAGCAAGTGGACGATGAAGTTATCGAAACGGGTAAGCGCACGGCTATTGACTTGGGTATTCATGGTTTACACCCTGAATTAGTACGTATCATCGGTAAGATGAAGTACCGTTCTTCTTATGGTCAGAACCTTCTGCAGCACGCTCGCGAAACGGCGAACCTCTGCTCTGTAATGGCTGCTGAATTGGGATTGAACCCCAAGAAGGCAAAACGCGCTGGTTTGTTACATGATATTGGCAAGGTGCCTGACGAGGAGAGCGAACTTCCTCACGCACTCTATGGTGCCAAGTTGGCTGAGAAGTATAAAGAGAAACCAGAGATTGTCAACGCTATCGGTGCTCACCACGACGAAATGGAGATGACTACACTCTTAGCTCCTATCGTACAGGTGTGTGATGCGATTAGTGGTGCTCGCCCAGGTGCTCGTCGCGAAATTGTCGAAGCCTACATCAAGCGCTTGAACGATTTGGAACAGATTGCCTCAAGCTACGAGGGAGTTACCAAGACTTACGCTATTCAAGCTGGTCGTGAACTCCGCGTTATCGTAGGAGCTGACAAAATTGACGATAAGCAAATCGAGAAACTCAGTGCCGACATTGCACGCCGCATTCAAGACGAGATGACTTACCCCGGACAGGTTAAGATTACCGTTATTCGCGAAACGCGCTCTGTTAGCTATGCTAAATAAAACGAAACGTATTTTTCTGTACTAAACTTATAAATGTGCAAATGTGTAATGACTTGTGTATTGAAGCATTCACACATTTGCACATTCTTGTAAGTAGGTGTTCATAATTAGTTTATATCAAAAGTGCTCTATTGGAATGCAGTTTGTTTCTTTGTTCGAGTGAGCATAGCGGGCCATGCGATCGAGAGCAAAGGAACAAAATGCGCTCCAAGAGAGTGCTTTTGATATAAGCTAATAGTGGACATCTAAATATAAACTAATTTTGAATACCTACTTATAACCCCTACCAATGAAAAGCAAAATTAATCCGTGGGCTTGGATTCCCACGCTCTATACGGCAGAAGGCATTCCTTATGTCATTGTCATGTCGGTGGCTACTGTGATGTACGAACGCATGGGACTTAGCAATGCGCAAATTGCCCTCTACACTTCATGGCTCTACCTTCCTTGGGTTATCAAACCCTTTTGGAGTCCTGTGGTCGACCTGTTAAAGACAAAGCGCTGGTGGATTATCGCCATGCAACTTATCATCGGGGCTGCCTTAGGCGGACTGGCATTCAGTATGCAAGTGCCTCACTACTTACAATGGTCGCTTGCCATGCTTTGGCTCATGGCTTTTAGCAGTGCTACGCACGACATTGCTGCCGACGGCTTTTACATGATAGCGCTCAACGAGCAGCAACAGGCCTTCTTCGTGGGCATACGTTCTACGTTCTATCGCATTGCAAGTATCGTCGGCCAGGGACTGCTCATAATGTTTGCTGGTGCATTGGAGTCACACATGCAACCCTCGCAGGCTTGGGCTATTACCTTTGGAGCTACCGCTGTCTTCTTTATTACTATTTTCTTTTACCACTCATTCTTATTGCCTCGCAATAACAACGACCATGCCACGAGCACTGCCGTTGATTGGCGAGACGTTACACAAGGCTTCATCGCCACGTTTATCAGTTTCTTTAAGAAGAAGCAAATCGTTGTAGCCTTGCTATTTATTCTGCTCTATCGTTTGCCCGAAGCCTTACTCGTGAAAATTTGTCCACTCTTTATGTTAGGCAAAGTCAACGCAGGAGGTCTTGGACTCACCACTGGCGAACTGGGTTGGGTGCAAGGCACGGTAGGCGTTATTGGTCTGACGTTAGGCGGCATTTTAGGCGGCATCGCTGCCGAACATGGCGGACTGCGTCGTTGGCTTTGGCCCATGGTTTTGAGCATTACCCTCCCCGATGCGGTCTACATTTTCTTAGCTTACTTCCAACCCGAAACATTGAGTTGCATTAGTACTTGCGTATTCATCGAGCAGTTTGGCTACGGCTTTGGCTTTACGGCTTATATGCTCTACCTCATTTACTTCTCGCGAGGTGAATCATCTACGGCTCACTATGCTTTCTGCACAGGCTTCATGGCCTTGGGCATGATGTTGCCAGGTATGGTAGCAGGTTACTTACAAGAAGCCATTGGCTATCTCAACTTCTTCATCGTTGCCATGGTACTTTGTGCCCTCACCTTTGTTGTCGCTCATTTGGTGAAGATTGACGAATTGAGTGAGTAAACTACAATTTAATGGGGCCTCTCCCCCTAACCCCCTCCCCCACAGGGGAGGGGGAATAAGTTACTCTTACTTCTTGAGTTCTCTGTTGGTTCTCAACTATAAACGCAGCAAGTAAAGGCTACTTGTCCCCCCTCCCCTGTGGGGGAGGGGGTTAGGGGGTGAGGCCCAATTGCAGTTTACTCACACAAATCATCATATAACCAGATAAACAACTCGCCCTATTTGCATTATCCTTAAATATGCGCTATCTTTGCCAACAGATAGGCATCGACTCAGCAAAACGTTCAAGTAAACTTGACGTTTTGCATTCGCCTTGCACTATCTTTGCATCAGAACTTTTTTTCTAACAAATCATCTATTTTTATCTATGAAACGAAGCCTACGTTTTCTATCAACGTTTTTGCTGGCTTTTGCTTCGATTTGCGCGATAAATGCGCAAACAATTACTCCCCCAACTACGGGAGATAACATCTGTCAGCTAAACTCGCTCGACCTGAGCACAGTTACTTACTTTAACGACAATGGCAAGACGGCCGTCCGCGCCAACCACAACACGTTGGGAGGCAACCTCGTTATTAAAGGTACCACCTACGAAAGTGGTGTGGGTACGCATGCCGACTCTAAGTTTGTAGTAAAGGTAAATGGTGCTACGAAGTTCCATGCTATCATTGGCATTGACGACGGCGCACAAAATCAAGCCGACCACGGCATTGTAAACTACTCTTTTACGACTTATGACGCTAATAAGACGGCTACCATTAAGGCAAGCGGCACCATTACACGTGCTGAAGCTGATGCCACTACGATTGACATTGACATTGCTGGTAGCACCTATCTCGTTATCAACTTTGACAAGGGTGCACAAGCCTGGGCTGACCACGTTGACTTAGGCGATGCTTACTTTGTGTATGAGACAACGGCTCCCGAACTGATTGCTGAGAACAAGATGTGGGTGGATGAGTCTAAAATCGTCAACATTCCTACCGCTGAAGAAGGAATGGAGAACATTCCACTTTCTTCGCTTGACATTAGCAAGACTACCAGTGGTTGGGCTGGCCATGCTCCTAAAGTTAACAAGACCATCGATGGCAATGACATCAAACTCAATGGTTACACCTATACGAGCGGTGTCGGAACACACGGCCCTTCACAAATTATTATTAAGTTGAATGGTTCAGTAACAGCCTTCCATGCCGTATTAGGTCTTGATGACGAAACGGGTGCAAATGGTAACTTCGACTACAACGTTTTCGTGAAAGGCGAAGACGGCAATACGAAGAGTTTAGCTACTGGTACGATCAAAGCCAACAACCGCACAGCGAACATCGATGTTGACGTAAATGGTTGGAAGTACCTCTATCTCGAAACCACCAATGGCTCTGACGGCAACAATGGTAGCGACCACGTTGATTAGGCCAATGCTTACCTCGTATTCCAAGACCAAAACTCTACTCGCCCCGCTATTGTGAGCGCTGAGGAACTTAGCTCTAAGTTGGCTTGCGCTACTACGGTATTCTCACAACCGGGCGTTCGCTTTATGCACAAGATTCGTTCTACTAATCCAGAAGCAAAACTTTCTGTTTCTAATTTGCCTGATGGTTTGAGTTGGAACGAGAAGCGCCACATCGTTGAAGGTATCGCAGGCGCTGAAGGCAAGTATAAGTACAACGTTAATATTGAAGTTGACGGCGAAACGAGCACGGAGGAAGTTGACTTCACTATTTCTAAAGACCTCCAACACCCTGTTCCCTTTATGGGTTGGCTCTCATGGAATGCCGTACAGAGCGAAGTATCTGAAGCCATCGTTAAGCAAGTCGTTGACCTCTTTATCGACAAGGGGCTTTATGACTGTGGTTGGAACACGGTGATGATGGACGATTGGTGGCATGCTGACAACCGTGCTGCTGATGGTTCGCCCCAACCCAATGCAATACGCTTCCCCAATGGCCTCACGCCCGTTTCTGAATACGTACACAACAAGGGCATGAAGTTTGGTCTTTACACGGACGCTGCAAACAAGACCTGTGCTGGTGCTTTCGGTTCTTATGGTAGCGAAACTATCGATGCTGAAACTTACGCTAAGTGGAAGATTGATGTGGTAAAGTGTGACTATTGTAATGCTCCCTCAGACGTTGAAACAGCGAAGACTCGCTATAAAGCCCTTGCTGATGCTTTCGAAAAGGCTGGTTACGGCACAATGCTTTACATTTGTGAGTGGGGTGTACGCGAACCGTGGAAGTGGGGCGCTGAAGTGGGTGGCCGTTGCTGGCGTATCTCACAAGACGTGCGCGACTGCTGGACGGGTAGCGGCACAGGCGTAGGTGTTGTTCAGAGCATTCGCGATATGAAGAACCTCTCGGCTTATCAAGGTGTCAACCGCTTCAACGATGCTGATATGCTTTGCACTGCCTTGCACGCTAAAGGTAAGTCATCTAACGACCTCTGCGGTGGTAAGGGTCCTGGCATGACGCAAGATGAATATCGTACGCAGTTTGCCTTGTGGTGTATGTGGTCATCACCCATGGCACTCTCATTCGACCCCCGCAGCAAGTTCATCACCGAAGATGACTATGCGATCATGAAGAACAAGGAACTCATTGCCTTGAACCAAGACCGCATGGGCCAACAAGCAGACCTCATCTCTGAGGCTAACGACATGGTAGTATTTGCTAAGGATTGTGAGAATGGCGACATTGCTCTCTCTGTTACCAACATGTCGGATACCAACAAAGACTTTACTTTCGACTTTAGCCAAATTCCTGCACTCAATGCCAACACCGAATACGTTGTACGCGATTTGTGGGAAGGCACTAAACTCAGCGAAACGGCAAAGGGCACACTAAGCACTACAGTTCGCACACATGCCACCAAGGTGTTCCGCCTCTCTGAAAAGAAGACGGAAACGGCCATTGCTTCACCGCTTTCTGTCAAAGGCTTTTCGATTGTTCCTTCAAAGGGCAACATCGTTGTCAACATGCCCAACACTGATGGACTGAGCAAGCGCATTTTGGTTAGCGACACTGAAGGCCGTGTGCTTCAAAGCATCAACACACGCCACAACGCATCTAAAATCAAAATGCCTGCTGGCGCCTACATCGTTACCGTCACTTGCAACGCACAAGCCACTTCAAGCAAAGTGATGCTTTAAATCGCTAAAAGTTCTATACACAACAGAACACGAATCTTAATTAAAAACGTGGATGCGCCCAAAGCGCACCCACGTTTTCTTTATATTGCTTTCATTGTGGCCAACATTCTCGCACAAACTGCAATTTGATGCGGCCTCTCCCCCTAACCCCCTCCCCCCAGACTGTCCGAAAAGTCAATTT
>JBNMKQ010000025.1:0-21030 GCA_050874425.1 Alloprevotella sp. | reverse complement strand
TCTCTCACCTTGCACTAACTTTCTATCGCAAGTTAGGCTGCACCTCAGCAATACAAAACGAAAAATTCCATTTTTCATTTTGTATTGCGTTCGGTTTGCACTAACTTTCTTCGCAAGTTAGGCTGCACCTCAGCAATGCAAAATGAAAAATTCCATTTTTCATTTTGTATTGCGTTCGGTTTGCACTAACTTTGTCCCCCGAAACAAACTAGCACATACTTATAATATATTATGAGCAAGAATATTCGCTTAGAAGTAAGCAAGGCTACACAGTTTGTAGCTAATGGTGCTGTTGAAGCACTCGAATCTCGTGTAAAGGCTGCACAAAAAGCACTCGAAGAGGGTACTTGCGCAGGTAATGACTTTCTTGGCTGGATGCACTTGGCATCAAGCATCACTCCCGAACATTTGGCTGACTTGAAGGCTACGGCTGCTGTGTTGCGCGAAAACTGCGACACAATCGTAGTAGCAGGTATCGGTGGTAGCTACCTCGGCGCGCGTGCCGTGATTGAAGCTTTGGGTAATAGCTTTGAATGGTTGACAAATGATGGTAAGAACCCTGTTATGCTCTTTGCTGGCAATAACATCGGTGAGGATTATTTGTATGAATTAACTGAATACTTGAAGGGCCGTAAGTTTGGCGTAATCAATATATCAAAGAGTGGTACTACTACCGAGACGGCTTTAGCCTTCCGTTTGCTCCGCAAGCAATGCGAAGAACAACGTGGCATTGAAATGGCTCGCAAGGTAATCGTAGCCGTAACTGATGCTAAGAAGGGTGCTGCTCGCGTAACAGCTGACAAGGAAGGATACAAGAGCTTTATTATTCCCGACAACGTTGGTGGTCGTTTCTCAGTGCTCACGCCTGTAGGCTTGTTGCCTATCGCTTGTGCAGGCTTCGATATCGAGGCTTTGGTAAAGGGCGCTGCCGATATGGAGAAGTTGACTGCACCTGAAGTGCCTTTTGCTGAAAATCCTGCTGAACAATATGCAGCCGTGCGCAACGCACTTTATGCTGAAGGTAAGAAAACTGAGATTTTGGTCAACTTCCAACCCAAACTTCATTACATGAACGAATGGTGGAAGCAGTTGTATGGCGAGAGCGAGGGTAAGGACGGTAAAGGCATCTTCCCTGCAGCAGTTGACTTTACAACTGACTTGCACTCAATGGGTCAGTGGATTCAAGAGGGCGAACGTACTATCTTCGAAACGGTTGTTTCGGTTGAGACGCCCGAACACAAGGTACTCTTCCCTCACGATGACGAAAACCTTGACGGACTGAACTTCCTCGAAGGTAAGCGCGTTGACGAGGTGAACAAGATGGCTGAATTAGGCACTCAGTTGGCTCATGTTGACGGTGGCGTGCCTAACATGCGTTTGGTCGTAGAACGCTTAGATGAGTACCACTTGGGCCAGATGATTTACTTCTTTGAGCGTGCTTGCGGCATCAGCGGTTTGCTGCTCGAGGTAAATCCTTTCAATCAACCTGGTGTTGAGGCTTATAAGAAGAATATGTTCGCTTTGCTTGGCAAGCCTGGTTACGAAAAGGAGACTGAGGCTATTCAAGCTAAGTTGAAGTAATTTATTTGAACTTGTGATAAGTTAGTTGACGAGTTAACAAGTTGACGAGTTGACGGGTAAGTGTATATATAAGGTGTAGCTTACCCGTGAACTCGTCAACTTGTCAACTCGTTAACTTGTTATATTTTAGTTTTATATATGACATTCAAGCAGCAAATAGATGCTTATCGACAGAAAGCGGGCAAGGATAAAGCTGCGCTAAAGGCGGTGCTGTTCGATATGGACGGTGTGCTATTCGACTCCATGCCTCATCACGCTACTTCGTGGGCAAAGGTGTGTACAGAGTTCGGCTTGCCAATGGATCCTGTCGAGGTATATATGAACGAAGGACGAACAGGCGCTTCAACGATCAACTTGCTGACACATCGTTATTGGAACCGTGAGGCAACGCAAGAGGAGGTGGAGCAAATATATAAGGAGAAGTGTCGCCTCTTTAATGCTTGTCCTGAAGCGCCTAAGATGCCAGGCGCAGAGGAAGTGTTGCAGACGGTAAAAGCTGCGGGGCTGACGATTGTTGTCGTGACGGGCAGTGGACAGAAGTCGTTGCTCGATCGCTTAAATCATAATTTCCCAGGGTATTTCACTCCAGAGCTAATTGTGTCGAGCAAAGATGTAAAGCATGGTAAGCCGCACCCCGAACCTTATTTGATGGGATTGGAAAAGGCTGGCGTGAAGGCCGAGGAGGCAATCGTTGTCGAAAATGCGCCATTAGGCGTGCGGGCAGCCGTGACGGCAGGCATATTTACGGTGGCTGTTAATACGGGACCTTTGCCTGAAGAAGCATTAACCAACGAAGGAGCGAATGCTTTATTTGACTCAATGACAGCTTTGGCTCATCACTTTAATCAACTCACAACGGCATGGCAGGAATAGAAAAAGCAATATACAATCGCTCGGAACGCTTATTGGGTGCTGACGCAATGGAAGTGTTGGCTACGAAACGCGTGATTATATTTGGCGTTGGGGGCGTAGGTAGTTGGTGCGCTGAAAGTTTGGTGCGTTCGGGCATAAAGCATATTACGATCGTTGACTCTGACCGCGTTTGCATTACCAATGTAAACCGACAAATTATGGCCACAATGAAAACGGTGGGCATGGTAAAGGTGGAGGCTTTAAAGGAACGCTTGCTGAGCATTAACCCCAAGGCCGAAATCACAGCTTTGCAGAAAATCTACACCGAAAGCACGGCTGATGAGTTTGGTATTGAGAATTATGATTACATTGTCGATGCTATAGACTCTTTGCAAGACAAGGCACTCCTTATATTAAGAGCTTGCCGAACTAAGGCAAAGTTTTTCTCGTCAATGGGCGCTGCCTTAAAGTTAGACCCAACCAAGGTCGAGGTGGCAGAGTTTTGGAAAGTGAAGGGCTGTCCTTTAGGCGCGGCTTTACGACGTCGTTTTAAGCGCGATAAGACTTTTCCATCGCGCAAGTTTAAGTGCGTTTATAGTGAAGAATTGTTGCCCAACTTAGGTCAAAGCCATGCCTGTGGCACAGCAGCCTGCTTGTGCCCAAAAGCAGAGAATGGTCCCGGCGACCCCGAATTGCTGAATCATGAGTGGTGCAGTTCTAAAGCACAGATAAATGGTAGCCTGTCGCATATAACTGCTATATTTGGCTTTACTATAGCAGGACTTATTATGCAAGACGCGTTGCGCAAATAAGATACAGATACAAATAATTGCGGCCTCACCTTATTATTATAGGGCGAGGCCGCAATTGTTCGTATGGGGAATCGTTAATAGTACAACAAGCAGTCGTTTTGCATGCGTGACTCAACCCGTTGCCAGTTAATCAGATACCAAAAGTTATTAACGTAGTCGGCGCGTCGGTTTTGATAGTCAAGGTAGTAAGCGTGTTCCCAAACGTCAATGCATAATAAGGGGCGCATGTCGTGAACAAGCGGATTGTCGGCATTGGGCGAAGAGAGTAGTTGTAATACATTGTTATTGTCGCGGGCCAGCCAAACCCAACCCGAACCGAATAGGTTGATAGCGGCTTGAGTAAAAGCTTCTTTGAAAGCCTCAACGCTGCCAAAGCGCGCAGCTAACTCTTGGGTCAGTGCGGTACTCATGTTGGTAGGCTGTGGCGTGAGCTGCTTGAAGAAGAGAATGTGGTTGTAGGCTTGTGCTGCATTGTTGAACAATGGACCTACGGACTGCTGCTTGATAATATCCTTTAGCGGAAGGTCGGCCAACTCGGTGTCTTGCGTCAGTTGGTTCACCTTGTCGAGGTAAGCCTGTAAGTGTTTGCCGTAGTGAAAGTTAAGCGTCTCAAGGCTCATACGTGGTGCCAACTCGTGCAACGCGTAGGGGAGGGTAGGGAGTTCGTGTTTCATAGGGCTTTGCGTTTTGTGAACTCGTACAAGTTCTGATGAGTAATCGTTGATGTTGCAAATGTCCGAAATAAATCAATGCCATGCCACTCAAAGCCACCGCTTTTGTGCTTTATTATAGTTTGTAAAATCTTTTTGCGTAACCTTATAGCAAAAGCGTTTCGTGCTACATATACGTTGTTTAAAAAAAAATTACTACTTTTGCGCACATAACAAAACAATAATAAGGAAAGCTATGCTTACTATTAAACAAATTACTGACGATAAGGAAGCCGTTATTCGCGGCTTGGAGAAGAAGCATTTTAAAGGTGCACGCGAAGCAATTGACGGCGTGTTGGCCTTCGACAATAAGCGCAAAGAGGCACAAGCAGAGTTAGATGCCTTGAACGCAAAGGTTAAGACTCTCTCAAAGAGCATTGGTGGCTTGATGAAAGAGGGTAAGAAAGAAGAAGCTGAGGCTGCAAAGGCTGAAGTGGCAACGATTAAGGTGAGAAGCAAGGAATTAGAAGAGGTAATGAAGCAAGCTGAGGAAGATAAGCGCGCTTTGCTCTATACAATTCCTAACGTTCCCTACGACATCGTACCTGAGGGAACTTGCGCTGATGATAACTTGGTCGTAAAGACGGGTGGTCACGACACAGTATTGCCCAAGGACGCACTGCCTCACTGGGAATTGGCTAAGAAGTATAACTTAATCGACTTCGACTTAGGCGTAAAGATTTCAGGCGCAGGCTTCCCTGTATATATAGGTATGGGTGCTCGTTTGCAACGCGCTTTGATTAACTTCTTCCTTGATCAAGCTCGCGAAGCAGGTTACACCGAAATTATGCCTCCTACTGTAGTGAATGCGGCGTCAGGCTTCGGTACAGGCCAGTTGCCCGATAAGGAAGGCCAGATGTATCACTGCGAGGTGGACGACCTTTATTTGATTCCTACTGCTGAGGTGCCTGTAACGAACATCTATCGTGATGTAATTCTTAACGAAGACCAACTGCCTATTAAGAACTGTGCTTACACCGAGTGCTTCCGCCGCGAAGCTGGTAGCTATGGTAAGGACGTTCGTGGTTTGAACCGTTTGCATGAGTTCTCAAAGATTGAGATTGTGCGCATTGATAAGCCCGAACACTCAGAACAGTCACACCAAGAGATGTTGGCACACGTTGAGGGCTTGTTGCAGAAGTTAGAGTTGCCTTATCGTATTCTTCGCCTTTGTGGTGGCGATATGAGCTTTACTTCATCTATTTGCTATGACTTTGAAGTGTATAGCGAAGCTCAAAAGCGTTGGTTAGAGGTAAGTTCTGTTTCTAACTTCGACACTTATCAAGCTAACCGTCTGCAGTGCCGCTATCGTGGCGCTGATAAGAAGATACATTTGTGTCATACGCTGAATGGTTCAGCTTTGGCTTTGCCTCGTATCGTGGCAGCTTTGCTTGAAGACTTCCAGACTCCTGAGGGTATTCGCATTCCAAAGGCTTTACAGCCTTACATGGGTTGCGATATGATTAAATAATGTGCTAATAGGTCAATGTGCTAATATGTTAATGTGTGCGTTATGCATTAACATGTTAGCACAATGGCACATTCGCACGTTTGCAACTGATTGCAATGCGCATACTATCAATTGACTACGGAAAGAAGCGAACGGGTATAGCCGTGACTGACCCTGCACAAATCATAGCGAACGGATTGACAACGGTCGATACGGGTAGCTTGATAACTTTCTTAAAGGATTATGTGTCGCGCGAAGCGGTTGAACGATTTGTTGTAGGGTTGCCAGCGCAGCCCAATGGGCAACCTTCGGAAAATCAAAAGCGTGTGTTGGCCTTTGTTGAGAAACTGCAGAAAGTGTTTCCACAGATTCCTGTTGAACTATATGATGAACGTTTTACATCGGTGTTGGCTCATCGTGCCATATTAGATAGTGGAATAAGTAAGAAGCGCCGTCAAACGGACAAAGGACTGGTTGACGAGATTAGTGCATGCATTATTCTGCAAAACTATATGGAGGGACGTTTGTGATAAGTATTCTTCTTACATCTATTATTTACGCAACATCTTAAAATGATTCTACCAATCTATACTTACGGCATGCCCGTGCTTCGCAAGGAGTCGGTCGATATTACGCCTGACTATCCTGATTTGAAGCAACTCATAGCCGATATGTTCGAGACCATGTACCATAGTGATGGTGTTGGACTTGCAGCCCCACAAATTGGCAAGGCCATTCGGGTGGTGGTTATTACGCTCGACCCTTTAAAGGACGATTATCCTGAGTATGCGGGATTTAACAAGGCTTACATTAATCCACACATATTGGAGTTTGACGATAGCGAAACAAAGTCGATGGACGAGGGCTGCTTGAGTCTGCCAGGTATCAACGAACCCGTTCGTCGTCCGACGCGCATTCATGTAAAATATTTGGACGAAGACTTTGTAGAACACGATGAATGGGTGGAAGGCTTCTTGGCACGTGTAATGCAACACGAGTTTGACCACTTAGACGCTCACTTATTCATTGATCGTATCTCGCCGCTCCGCAAACAAATGATTCGCGGTAAGCTCAATCAAATGCTTAAAGGTAAATTCCGTTGCGCTTATAAGGTAAAGTGTCCTAAATAAGAGCCGCAACTTTATTGTGACAAGAAAACATAGCGTTACTATGAAGTTCTCTCTGTCAAAACATTTCATTACGGCAAGTGCATTCAGAACGCAACGTTCGTTGAATGCGCTTGCCGTATTGTTATTTGTTGTGATGTTGTGCCCTCTGCGTCTTCATGCACAAATCGATGCCGAAATGGTGACGAATATGGGGCGCAATGCGTTGAGTGTTGATGATTATTTGACAGCTATTCATTACTTTAACCAAGCGATTGAGAGCAAACCCTTTTTGTCATCACCTTATTATTATAGAGCCTACGCTAAGTTTACGCTCGAGGATTACAGTGGGGCAGAGGCCGATTGTAATAAAAGCATTTCGCTCAACCCCTTCATCGTTGAAGTGTATCAATTGCGTGGCCTGTGCCGTATCCACTCTGACAACTTCAAAGGAGCGATAGCCGACTATTCGCGTGTAATAACCGATGTGCCAACCGATCAGGGGGCACGTTATAATCGAGCTCTGTGCTATTTGCAACTCAATCAGTATCAACAAGCCGATGCCGACCTTGATTATATGCTTACGAAGTGGCCTACCTACTTTCGCACCTATATGGTAAAGGCGCAAAGCCTTTTGGAACAGAAGGACACGTTGCAAGCTATGAAGTGGATAGACTCACTATTGGTGAAGAATCCGAATGAGGGGAATGCTTGGAGTTTTAAAGGCCGTTATGAATTGGCAAAGGAGAAGTATTCCTTAGCCGACTCATGTTTAACGCAAGCCATACGCTTTGCTCCCACAGACTTTGAACTCTATGTAGCGCGTGCGCAGGCGCGACACGCCTTGGGCAAGTTCGGCTTAGCCATTGCCGATTACGACCGTACCATAGAACTGCAGCCACAACATTTTGTGGCGCATTACAATCGTGGATTGTTGCGCTCGTTTGTTGGTGATTTAAATCGTGCCATTCAAGACTTTGACTTTGTTCTGCGCGTTGAGCCAAACAATACGCTGGCCATTTATAATAGAGCGCAGTTGCGTGCGCAAGTGGGCAATTATCGAGGTGCGATAGCTGATTACACCAGCCTAATCAAGGCCTATCCCAACTTTATGTATGGCTATATGCAACGAGCAGCGTTGCGTCGCAAGTTAGGCAATGTGCGAGGGGCGCAAAATGATGAAACGGTGGTGGCAAGGCGCAACTTAGACCTCGCTATGGGACACGCGCGTCCATTGAGTAAGAAGAAGGTTCGCTTACGTTCCGACCATGCTTTAGATAAATACAAACAATTGGTGCAAGAAGACCCCGACACTGTTCGCAACGTGTTTGGCCGTTTCTTCGGCAAAGTGCAAAATGAACACATCGCTGAAGAACTGCTCGGCATGTATGCACCAGCCTTCCATAATTTATATGTGCAAGGTTATCATTCGGTGGGTTTTATGCCCGAAATGAATCAGTTTAAGAAGGCTGACACCTCGTATCGTGTCTATGGACTTACGGCCGAGGTTGAAGCCAATGGTGTGCAGAACGCGCAAAACGATGAACGTCAACTTGAGCGCGTAGAGAGCAAGTGCTCTCCCTTGCAGCGAGCTTTGTTTCGTTCGTCTATCGCACTCGAAAAGTACGATTACGCCTCAGCTTTGAATGAGGTCAATAAGGCTTTACGCATAGACTCGACTTCAGTGGTGACTCGAATGCAACGTTGCAATGTCCTTGTGCATAGTGCCAATGCTTCAACCATTGAGGCACAACAACGCAAAGCACATTTGGCCTTAGCGCAAGCTGATTTACGATACGCATTATCGCGTTCACCGCAGAATGCCTATTTACATTATAATATAGGTTGTTTGTTGGCTTTACAAAACGCGAATAAAGAAGCCCTTGAAGCCTTTACGTTGGCCATTGCATCTGATAGTCGTTTGGCTGAGGCTTATTACAATCGCGCCATACTCTATAAGCGAGAGGGGCAGATAGACAAGGCTAAGACGGACTTAAGCAAGGCTGGACAATTAGGTCTATATAAAGCCTATGCCTTGCTGAAAGCTATTACTAAGAATTAAGAAAACCCTTAAAATAAATATCATGCATAAGAAAGTAGTATTATTAAGTTTAGTCACGGCAGGCGTATTGGCTTGTAGTGCACAAAAGGCCAAAACGCCTTATTGGTTAGACCCTGCCATGAATAGAGTGGGCACGGTAGCGCCCCATGCAGATTACTTTGCTTTTGAAACCGTAAAGGCGGCACAAGAAGGCGATAAGACGAAGTCATCGCGTTACCTCTCGCTTGAGGGCAAGTGGAAATTCTCCTTCGCAAAGAACCACAACGATGCTCCGCAAAACTTCTTTGCCAAAGGCTACGACGACTCTTCGTGGGAGGACTTCCCCGTTCCAGGATTGTTCGAACTCAATGGTCATGGCGATGCTGTGTATCGTAACGTTGGTTATGCTTGGGACACACAGTTCGAGTCAAATCCGCCGTATGTAGAAGAGAAAAACAACTATACAGGTTCGTATCGTAAGCAGATAGTCATTCCCGCTTCGTGGAAGGGTGAGAAGGTTTATCTACACGTAGGTTCGGCCACCTCTAACTTGAGCGTTTGGGTAAACGGAAAGTTCGTAGGCTATAGTGAAGACTCAAAGTCTGCTGCCGAATTTGATGTGACGCCTTACCTTACTCCAGGGAAAGAAAATCTGATAGCCATGCAAGTGATGCGTTGGTGCGACGGTTCTTACTTCGAGGCGCAAGACTTTTGGCGTCTCACAGGTATTGCACGCGAAGTATACCTTTATGCACGTCCGCAAAGTCACATCAGCGATGTGTTCATTACGCCAGATTTGACAAACAACTATACCGACGGAACGCTTCGCATTCAGTTGCAAGGCAGCCAGTGCAAAGGCAAGTCGGCTGCACTGACTTTGCTTGACGCCAATGATAAGGTGGTAAAGACACAAACCATTCCGATGGCAGCTAAGGCCGAAGTAGAGTGGAATATTAACAATCCGCTGAAGTGGACAGCCGAGACCCCTAACCTTTACCGTTTACGCATTGACCTACTCGACGGCAACAAGGTATTAGAGAGCATTGAGCAGAACGTAGGTTTCCGTAAGATTGAAATTCGCGATGCTCAGTTCCTCGTCAATGGACAACCAGTGCTTATTAAAGGTGCTGACCGCCATGAAATGGACCCAGACGGAGGTTACGTAGTTAGCATGGACCGTATGTTGCAAGACATACGCATTATGAAGGAGTATAACATCAATGCCGTTCGTACCAGCCACTATCCTAACGACCCACGTTGGTACGACCTTTGCGACAAGTATGGTATCTATGTAGTGGCAGAGGCCAATCTCGAGACACATGGTATGGGCTATGGCGAAAAGACATTGGCTAAAGTGCCACGTTACGAACAGACGCACCTTGAACGCAATATTAACAATACGCATGTACTGAAGAACCACCCCTCGATTGTAACGTGGAGCTTGGGCAATGAGGGCGGCTATGGTATCAACTTTGAGAAGGCCTATGACATGGTAAAGGCCTACGACACGTCGCGCCCCGTTCAGTACGAACGAGCTATCTTAGAGCGCGGTACTGATATTTATGCCGAAATGTACTTGCCCTATCAGTATTGTGAAAACTATGCTAAGCGCACAGATATCACCAAGCCGCTGATACTTTGTGAGTATGCACACGCTATGGGTAACTCCGAGGGCGGCTTTGCTGAGTATTGGGACTTGGTGCGCAAGTACCCTCACTTCCAAGGCGGCTTTATTTGGGACTTTGTAGACCAAGGCCTACGTGGTAAGAATAAGCAAGGCAAGCAAATCTATACTTACGGAGGCGACTACGGACGCTATCCTGCAACCGACCACAACTTTAATTGCAACGGCTTGTTCAATCCCGATCGTGAAGCCCATCCACATGCCGACGAGGTGCGCTATTACTATCAAAACGTGTGGACAACGCTCAAGGATAGCACACAAGGAGTGGTAGAGGTGTACAATGAAAACTTCTTCCGTACGCTTGACAACCTGTCGCTCAATTGGACACTGCTTTGCAATGGTCAACAAGTGGCAGCAGGTACGGTGGCCGACATTCATGTAGCGCCACAGTCTCGTTCACTCGTTCAGTTAGAGGGCTTTAAGTTGCCGCAGCAAAAGGGAGAATACGTGCTTCAATTCGACTATCGCTTAAAGAAGAACGAACCTCTGCTCAAGGCAGGTTATGTGGTAGCTCGTCAAGAGATGGTACTGTCGCCCTACATCTATCCTACGCTTGCGAGCGTGAAGAGTGCAGTGCCCGTTCGTCCCGCTGTGGTTGGACAAAAGACTGCAACATCTAAGGTGACGAAAGAAGAACAGTTGGCGTGCCTTACACTAACTTCGGGTGCAACATCTGTAACCTTTAATAAGAAGACCGGTTTCGTTGACTATCTTGACGTTGACGGCCATGCAATGTTTGAAGACGGGTATTCACTTCGTCCCGACTTTTGGCGTGCCCCGACAGATAATGATTATGGAGCAAGCATTCAAAAGGCATTGCAGGCATGGCGCAATCCGCAGATGAACTTGACCAGCTTCACAGAGAAGGAACAAGGTATCAATCGTCAAGTCGTTGCTACTTACGACATGCCTGAGGTTGAGGCAAAGCTCACGCTTACTTATACGCTCAACGTTCAGGGACAACTCGTTGTTGAACAACAATTAACGGTTAACAAAGACGCAAAGGCCAAGCCCGTGCTGCCTCGTTTTGGTATGACAATGGTAATGCCTCAGGACTACCAAACCATTCATTACTACGGTCGTGGTCCTATCGAGAACTACATTGACCGTCACACTTCGACCTTCTTAGGCGAATACACCCAGAGCGTAGCAGAGCAGTTTTCGCCCTACATTCGTCCTCAAGAAACGGGCAACAAGACCGACATTCGTTGGTGGAGCATTAGCAATGCCGCCGCTGATGGCTTAACCTTTACAGCTCCTGAGCCGTTAGAAATGACAGCGCTCAACAATCTCACTTCCGATCTCGACGGTGGTCCTGTAAAGGAAGCACACCAAATGCACGCGGGCGATTTAACTCCACGTCCCTTCACGGTGTTGCACATTGCGCAACGTCAGATGGGATTGGGTTGCATCGACTCTTGGGGCGCTTGGCCGTTGCAAAAGTATTTAATTCCCTATGCAGACCACAGCTTCTCATTTGTGATTACTCCCGTAGCACGTTAAGTTAATCAAGGTTTAGAGTTTTGAGGCCACAAAGTACAATGTAGCCTTAAAGCTCTAACTTTTAAATATCCATACAGAAAAGACAACAAACAATGAACCTATTCAAAACAATAGCCCTTTCGCTATTGTGCATGCAAGGCATAACGGCTCATGCACAAACCCCGCGCAACCAATTAGCCCCAACGCCCCCAATGGGGTGGATGACGTGGAACCTATTTAAGGGCGACATCAACGAAACGCTCATTCGCCAAACCGCAGATGCAATGGTCGAAGAGGGCTTCGCTGCAGCGGGCTACAAGTACATATTTATTGACGACTTGTGGCAAGGTGGCCGCGATGCACAGAATAATATCATTCCTGACCCACAGAAGTTCCCCTCAGGCATAAAGGCATTGGCCGACTATGTGCATGCCAAAGGGCTGAAGCTCGGTATCTATTCAGATGCGGCACAGTTGACGTGTGCGGGAGCAACCGCGAGCTTGGGCTTTGAATATCAAGACGCACGCACCTTTGCTTCATGGGGCATTGACTACTTAAAGTACGACTACTGTAATGCACCTGAAGATAGTGCTACGGCACGTGCTCGCTACCACACCATGGCCGATGCACTTCAAAAGTCGGGACGCGACATCGTCCTGGGCGTATGTGAGTGGGGACAGCGTCAAGCTGAAGAATGGTGCGGACAAGTAGGCGGACAGTTGTGGCGCACAAGCTACGACGTGCGAGATATGTGGAAGGACACGCTCGGCCAAGGTGGCATGGGCATTCTTGATATTATCAACATCACAGCACCACTTGCACCGAAAGCCTCGGCAAGTCAATGGCCCGACATGGACATGCTCGTCGTAGGACTCAATGGCAAAGGCGGTCCCTCAAGCGACTTGGGCGGACATGGTTGTAGCAATGTAGAGTATCAAACGCAAATGAGTATGTGGTGTATGCTTTCGTCGCCTTTGGCTATGAGCAACGACTTGCGCAAGCTAACGCCTGAGGCGCGTCGCATCTTGTTGAATGAAGAAGTGATAGCCATTAATCAAGACCCACTCGGCAAGGCAGCCGACCGCAAGGTGAATACCGATACCTACCAAGTGTACGTTCGTCCGCTTTCGGGCAATCGCCATGCAGTGGCATTGCTCAATACGTCAGACGCTCCGCTTACGCTTACAGCCAACTTCGCTTCATTAGGCTTAAACAATCGGTACGCCATTCGCAATGTTTGGCAGCACAAGACCATAGCCACCAAGGCACGTATGTGGAAAGGAAAGGTTCAGCCTCACGAGACCATCGTGTTGGTCTTGACTGAAGCGTGATAGAATAGATAAATACGAAAAGAAGGTGTATCAAACCGCATTAATCAAAAGGTTAAAATGCGGTTTGATACACCTTCTTTTTTATATCTAATTCTCGCACATTAGATATACAGAGAGTGTTCGTTGCTATTCCGACAGTTCTACTTCTAATAGTTGTGCGCTGCTACTTGGCTTTAGCCAATCGCTTAAAACAGAAGAGAGGCTATCAGCGTCTGTTGCTTTGAAGTAATTGAGGTGGTAGGCTTCGGCGATGCCTTTCGCCGTAAAGGATTGGTGACCAGCTGCAATAAAGGTATCGCGTGCTGGCGATTGTGCAAGGCCCGGTAGGTGGTCGAATATGGCTCCGTGATGATTGTTAAGTAATAGAATGCGTAAGTTGTTAGGCAATTGCGTGTTCCATAAAGCATTGCCGTCGTAGAAGAAACTGAGGTCGCCAATGATGCTGATGCTCAATCCCCACATACCTATGGCATAGCCCACGGCCGTCGAGAGCGAGCCTTCAATGCCATTTGTGCCTCGATTGCAGAAGATAGGAGCCTCGCCGCCTTCAAAAACTTGTCCGGCAGTTCTTACGGCAGTGCTATTGCCTAAGTGTAAGGTGTAAGGCTGCTCATCTTCTATCAAAGCTTGCTTAAGCATGCAGAGCACACGGTGAAAGTCAAAATGCTCTTTGGAATGAGCGTTGAGCAAATCCTTCTGAGCGTTCCACTTGTGGTCGAGAAGGTCCTTGGCTTGCGTAATGCTTTGTCTGTTTCGGGGCAAAACAACACTTAATTGTGCAAGCGCCTTTGAGGGGGAAGCAATGATGTGCGTGTCGAGGTGGCAAAAGGTGTCGGCTATGAGAGAGGTCGTGCTAATACGTATCACCTTGCAGTTAGCCGAACGAAGTAGCGTCTTAAATCGTTTGTGAACAAAGTTACCCCCAATTTGTATAATGACATCGGGCACAATCGCTTCATCACTTTGTAGTGCGTCAAAAGCATTCATGCGGAATGAGCCCTTAACGTCGGCTATCACTTCGGGCAATACTAAGAGCTGATTATCATGGTCTATTTGCTCGGCTTCGTGGCGAATGTCGCCACGTTCGTATTGTCCAATGACGAGTGCGGGCAGTTGGGCTTGTGCAATGATGTCGATTACGTGTGGTGGAATAGGAGCATCGCTCGTTGATTCATAAAAGCTGATTTTGCGTTCGTTGGTCAACTGCTTTGTGGTAAAGCTAAACATAGGTTCGGCTATAGGCACGTTGATATGAGCAGGGCAACCTCCCTCGCGATAGAGTGAGATGATAGCCTCGTTAATGCTTCGATTATTAAACCACTCATTCTCACTACTGACGTCACTTCGCAACGTGTAAGTAGGGCAGTAGGGGAGTAAGGCACCGCTTTGCGGCAGCGTTTGTCCGTCAAGTTGGTTAATCCAGTTCTGTGGGCGGTCGGCCGAAATGATGAGTAAGGGCAAGTGGCGATAGTAGGCTTCGGCCACAGCGGGCAGACAATTAATAAGTGCAGAGCCAGAAGTGACGCATACGGCAGTACACTCTTGCGTAGCTAATATAAGGCCTATGGCAACAAAGGCAGCACTGCGTTCGTCGGTCACGGGGTGTAACGTAAAGCAGTCATCCCCCTTTTCGTTGAGATTATGAACGATCGTCGCATTGCGTGAGCCAGGACACACGACAATGTGGCGTATGTGGTGCGCTTCAAGTAGCGCGGTGAGTTGATTGACTTGTGGTGTGTCGCAGTACATAGTTCCTTAATTATAAGATAGACATCATAGTAGCTAATTTTCGTTGGGTCTCTTCCCATTCCTCCGCTTCTTGGCTTTCGGGCATGATACCTCCGCCAGCATAGAGGGTAGCATTGTGTGTCGAGAAGTGCATACAACGGAGCGTTACGTAGAGATGTGTGTCGCCATTCAGTAGCAAAGGACCGCTAAAGCCAGCGTAATAGCGTCGTGGCGAATGCTCTGCTTCTAATATGGCTTGCAATGCCTCGTTGCGTGGCAGTCCACATACGGCAGGTGTGGGATGAAGGCGTTGCAATACTTCAGTTATTTGATTGTCATCGTGGAGCGTAAAAGCAAAGTCTGTACGCAAGTGCTGAATGTTGCCCGTATGAAAGGTGTAGGTGTCAGATGTTTTGACATTGGTAGCACAGGCCTCTAAGTGAGTTTGAATGTAGCGCGCAACGATAGCTTGCTCTTCACGATTCTTGTCGTTCCACTCAGGTGCTTCGCCCTCAGTCCAAGGGAGTGTGCCCGCTAAGGCTACCGTAGAACATTGGTGGTGACACACCTCAAGCAATGGTTCGGGAGTAGCTACTAACCATTGTCCCGTTTGCGGTGTAGACCAATAGGCCACGAAGTTATTGGGGCGGTAATGGCAAGCACGGAAAAATAAAGTTTCGGCATCGTTGTCGTCCAATCCTGTGAGGTTTAGCCTTCGTGAAAGAACCACCTTTTGCAGTGCACTACAGTCGAGCTGCTCTTTGATGAGCTGAAAGGCTTGCGCATAGTGCAGCCTTTCTTCTGCATCGTCAGTCGTTAGACGTGTTGTGGAGGAATGTGCTGAGAGGTTTGGCAACTTTAACTTAAAGTCACTGACTTCGGTAGGTTTGATAAAAAGCAGAGGAGAGTCGTTGGTAGGCACAAAAGGGACAACGACGTACCCTCCGTCTAAAGGTACGTCGTGTATTGACATTAGTGGCAATGCCTCTTGCTCACTAATGATGCGCGTGTAGTGCTGACTATGCGGCAGCTTATAGAGTACAATCGTTTTGATGGTTTTTTCTCTTTTAGGTTAACTCGTCAACTATTTCTCCAACGCTTTTGCTTCGTTCCAAATTTTGTCCATTTCGTCAAGGCTCATGTCTGCAAGGTTGCGTCCTTGCTTCATGGTGTGTGCTTCGAGGTAGTTGAAGCGACGAATGAACTTTTGGTTGGTATGCTCAAGCGCGTTGTCAGGATTGATTTTGTATAGACGAGCGGCATTGATAAGGCTAAACATCACGTCGCCAAACTCGGCTTCAGCCTTGGCTTTGTCCATGTGTTCCACCTCAGCTTCGAACTCACTGATTTCCTCTTTCACCTTGTCCCAAACTTGCGAACGCTCTTCCCAATCAAAACCGACGTTGCGTGCCTTGTCTTGAATGCGATAAGCCTTAATAAGAGAGGGCAGAGCAGCAGGCACACCTGCCAATACAGACTTATTGCCGTCCTTCTCCTTCTGTTTCAGCAGTTCCCATTGTTCGCTCACTTGTTGAGCCGTCTCGATGTGCTTGTCCTCACTTCCCTTAGGCGGAAATACGTGAGGGTGGCGGAAGATGAGTTTGTCGCAAAGCTGGTTGCAAACGTCGGCAATGTCGAAATCGCCCGTTTCAGAACCAATCTTAGCGTAAAAGCAAACGTGAAGTAGCACGTCGCCCAACTCTTTGCAGATGTTCTTCTTATCGTCCTTCATGAGAGCATCACAAAGTTCGTAGGTCTCTTCAATTGTGTTGGGGCGCAAACTTTCGTTCGTTTGCTTCTTGTCCCACGGACATTTTACGCGAAGTTCGTCGAGTACGTCGAGTAGGCGTTCAAAGGCCTTTAATTGTTCAGCACGTCGTGTATTGTTAGAAGTTATATTTTCACTCATAGTGTAGTCAGAAAAGCATTGTTTGCCATGAAGTTAGTGGCATAATTGGTAAAAACTAAACGCAAAATTACACTTTTCTTACTGATTTGGCTAAATTTGCGCTATGGAAAAGTTCGACGTACACATATTAGGGTGTGGCAGTGCCTTGCCTACGTTAAAGCATTGGCCCTCAGCTCAGCTGATAAATTTGCGTGAGAAACTTTTTATGATTGACTGCGGCGAAGGGGCCCAAGTGCAGTTCCGTCGTTCGCGTCAAAAGTTTTCAAGGCTGTCACACATCTTCATATCCCACCTACATGGCGACCACCTTTTTGGTCTGATAGGTTTGCTTTCCACCCTGTCGTTGGCAGGGCGCACACTTCCTATGCACCTATATGCGCATGCCGAATTAGAGACCTTGCTGCGTCCGTGGCTCGACTTCTTTTGCAAAGGGATAGCCTATGAAGTGGTAATACACGCCCTGCCCACTGATGAGGCTTCTCATTTATTATATGAGGACAGGTCGGTAGAGGTCTATTCCATACCCTTGCGTCATCGTGTGCCGAGTTGTGGTTTCCTGTTTCGAGAAAAAGCACCCTTGCCCCACATACGTCGCGACATGATTGACTATCTCGAAATCCCTTATTATGCAATTAACTCCATAAAGCATGGGGCAGATTGGACAACACCCGATGGACGCGTGGTGCCAAATCAAGAGTTGGTATTTCCCGCAGAGCGAGGCCGGTCTTATGCCTATTGTTCAGACACGTGCTATCAGCCACAGTTAATTCCCTTGTTACGTGGAGTTGATGTGTTGTACCATGAGGCAACGTTTGGTCAAGACAACTTGCCTCGCGCTATTGAAACGTTACACTCAACCGCTGCACAAGCTGCAGGATTGGCAAAGGCTGCAGGAGTAGGGCGCTTAGTGATAGGACATTATTCGTCACGTTACGACGATGAGCAAGTGCTGCTCGATGAAGCACAACAAGTGTTTATGAATACCTCGTTAGCGCAAGAGGGCATGGTAATTAATGTATAACGCAAACAAACAATGAAAATACAATCAGCCGAATTCTTGATAAGTAATAGTCGTGCCGACCAGTGTCCGCAGACTGATAAGCCCGAATATGCCTTTATTGGTCGAAGCAATGTGGGCAAAAGTAGCCTTATTAATATGCTGACTGGGCGCAAGGCATTGGCCATGACCTCGTCAACCCCGGGCAAGACGATGCTCATCAACCACTTTGTGATAAACGATGAATGGTACTTAGTCGACCTCCCAGGCTATGGTTACGCACAGCGCGGGCGCCGTGAAGTTGATAAGCTCAAGAAGTTGATAGAACACTACGTCTTAGAACGTGAACAACTGACTTGTCTCTTTGTATTGATAGACTCACGCCTTACGCCCCAAAAGATAGACCTCGAGTTTATCCATTTCTTAGGTGAACACGGAGTGCCCTTTGGCATTATCTTTACCAAGGCCGATAAGCCAAAGCGCGGCGAACTGAAAAAGAATGTTGACCGTTTTTTAGCCACCTTACAGGAAGAGTGGGAAGTATTGCCCCCTTATTTTATTACCAGCAGTGGCACAGGCTTAGGCCGTGAAGCCTTTCTTGATTATGTTGATACCGTAAATAAAAGTATGCTCGCTTAGTGTATCGTGCCTTAATGTATGTCGTTCTCTTTCTTTAAATTGCCTCAGTTCAGGGCGGCGCTGATTCTTGCCGCCTTGTTGTTGTCGGCCACCTCGCTTATTTACTCCCATTCGCTCGCACGCGATTTGTATAAAGAAGAGGTGGCCAAAATGGGTGTGTGGGCCGAGGCCATGCGTTCGCTAACGACAGCTGACGAGAAGACAGACTTTAACCTCGTACTGCAAGTTATCAATAGCAACCATACCATACCCGTTATTGCAATGGATGCGCATGGCAATGTGTTGGCTCAGCGCAATTTGCGCCCCGACCCATCGGGCCCCGACTCCTTGGCGCAATTGCAAAAGGCCGTGGCGCAGTTTCAACAGAGTGCGGAAGAAATGCGCGTGCCGCTATCAACAACGGTCAACGGAAAGAAAGACTATATATATGTGTATTATGAAGAGTCAGTGCTCTTACGGCAGTTGACCATTTATCCTTACGTACAATTAGGCGTAGTAGCCATATTCTTTATAGTAGCCATTGTGGCCTTGTTGGCTTCAAAACGTGCTGAGCAGAACAAGGTGTGGGTAGGCCTTTCGCGCGAAACGGCCCACCAATTGGGCACCCCTATCTCGTCACTTATGGCTTGGAGCGAAGTGTTGCGTGAGTCGTACCCCGACGATGCCTTGTTGCCCGAGATGGATAAAGACATAGCGCGGCTGCAACTCATCGCAGAACGTTTCTCAAAGATAGGTTCTGCACCCGAACTCACCGAACAAGACGTTTGTCCTATTGTGCAACGAGTGGGAGATTATTTTAAACATCGCACCTCGTCGCGTGTAACGATTACGGTATCTGTCCCTTCACAAGCAGTAATGGCGCGTGTGAATGCGCCCTTGTTAGAATGGGTGTTCGAAAACCTTTGTAAGAATGCCATTGATGCCATGCAAGGGGCAGGTAGTCTGACCTTAACGCTTAAAGCGTCCGCTATTGTTGTGAAACGCAAGCGTTACTTGCAGGTAGAGGTAAGCGATACGGGAAAGGGAATAGCAAAAAAACATTTTCAGCGTGTTTTTAAACCTGGCTTTACCACCAAACGTCGTGGTTGGGGCTTAGGCCTGTCATTGGCCAAGCGCATTGTTGAGGAGTATCACCACGGACGCATCTACGTGCTTGCGAGTGAAGAGGGGAAGGGGACGACCTTTGCGGTTGACATAGAGCAGTGTTAGTTCAACTCGCAAAGTTCTTAAAATTGAAAAGCTTGTTTATATATGGAAGACTATCGTGACGATCCCTTTGACGGTAAGACGCGCGCGGAATGCTGGTATGCCGACATCTTTCACATGACTTATGAACATACCAAGCACGAGCCACACTTATCTATGCGGCAACGGGCCGCACAGTTTGCCCCCTTTGCAGCCCTCTCTGGTTTTAAAGAAGCGTTGGCAGAATGCGAACGGACGACAGAGGAGTTTCGACATCTTGGCGAAGATGAGTTGGCGCACTTAGATCGTCTCGTTCAGCAACTCTTGGTGCAAGTCAAAGCCAATCAGAAGATAGAGATTGAGGTGACGTATTTTGTGCCCGACTTGCGTAAGGAAGGGGGAAAGTATGTAAGCGCAAAGGGAATATTTGAGGGGGTAAACAATTACAAAAAGTGCTTGCAGTTGCAAGGTGAAGAAGAGGGAATACCCTTGCGTTATATATCAGAAATAAAAGTGATGGGTTATGATGACTAAAAGCATAAAGACAATGAATGTAACCGCCCAGGATATTGTTACGGCGTTGCTGAGTATGGCCGATGAGAAGCTGCGCCAACGATTGCAACGCTTCTTTAAGACGGGTAAAGGACAATATGGCGAGGGCGATCAATTCATAGGACTTAGAGCTTCGCAAACACGTATGGTTGTAAAGCAAGCACGTCGACAGGTTACGATGTCTGAAATCGAAAAGTTGCTTTACTCTCCGTGGCACGAGGTTCGCCTATGTGGCTTGTTGCTCTTGGTTGAGGAGATGAATGCAGCTCGTCCCAAATCAGGACTTAAATATCAGTCAGAGAGGTCGCAACAAGAGAACGCATTGCGAGCTGAGCGGCGTGAACAAATTGCAGCGTTTTACCTACAACACGCCCAACAAGCCAACAATTGGGATTTAGTTGACCTCTCGTGTGCCTACATCGTAGGGCAGTGGTTGCTCTATCCTTCAGCCGATGGCACAATGCCCGATAGAAAGGTGCTCGATGAATTGTCTGTAAACGAAAATCTATGGTTGCAGCGCATAGCCATCGTGTCAACTCTCCAATTGATACGCAACAATCAGTTTGATGACACATTGCGTATAGCTACACGTTTATTACCTCACAAACACGACCTCATTCATAAGGCTATAGGCTGGATGTTACGAGAAGTAGGCAAGCGCAACTTAGCTTTGCTCCGTAGCTATTTAACCGCTCATCATGCTACCATGTCGCGCACGACATTAAGATACGCTATTGAAAAGATGAATGAGGACGAACGCCAATATTGGTTGCACTTGTAGAGAACAAGAATAAACATGAACGATATAATAAACGAAAGAAATTAATTTGTCGAACAGAACAAAAAAGATTAATGAATCGATTAACGAAAAAGATTAATGATAGATTAATGAAACATTAATGTTTAAAACTAAGCGCGAAGCGCGTAACGTAAAGTTTTTTTGCGTTACGCGCTTTTGTTAACATTAATGT
>JBNMKQ010000024.1:0-21123 GCA_050874425.1 Alloprevotella sp. | reverse complement strand
TTATAAAAACGCGTAAAACGCTCTTATGCTCACATATTAGCGAAGTATTTTTTCTCGCGCTGAAGCGCGAACACCCGCGGGCTACAAGCCCGCGCCCCAAGTGGACGACAATTCCCTATACGTTTTCAAAAGACTTGTTTTATCTTTCATGTTTCATCTTTTCTGCTAACTAATTGAATATCAATCATTTGGAAATGTGAAACATAAGGCTTCAATGTTTCATTCTTAGTTTCAATGTTTCATACAAAAAACACAATGGGAGCGACTGATTGCTCCCATTGTGTTTTGATATCGCTCCCACTGTGTTTTTCTCTCGCTCCCTCAGTGTTTTTGTTTTTCTCCCTCAGTGTTTTTGAGATGAAACATTGAAACTAAAAATGAAACATAAAGACACTATGTTTCACCTCTTGAAAGCATTGATAATCAGCATCCTCAAATCAAAAAGTGAAACATGAAAGCAAAAACTGCAGAAGGGAAAATATACGTAAGTTACGTATGCCTATTTAGGGCGTTCTGAAACGTTTTGTAGAGGTTTTTGTAGAGGTCTGCTTCTATTTACGTTTTCCCTTACGCATGAACGTAAGTACCAATATTTTCACCACTGAGCACCTTCTTTAAGTTACCATATACGTCCATATTGAACACATAGATAGGCAACTTATTTTCACGACACATAGCAGTAGCCGTTACGTCCATTACCTTCAGACCACGTGAAAGCACTTCATCATAAGTAATCTCATCGAACTTAGTTGCGGTTGGGTCCTTCTCTGGGTCAGCCGTGTAAACGCCGTCAACGCGAGTTCCCTTTAACATTACATCAGCTTCTGTCTCGATGCCACGCAAAGATGACCCTGTATCGGTAGTGAAGTAAGGACTACCCGTTCCACAACTGATGATAGCCACCTCGCCGCGTTCCATGGCTTCAATGGCCTTCCACTTGGTGTAGAACTCACCAATGGGTTCCATACGAATGGCGGTGAACACGTGGTTTTTCACACCAATCGCACCTAAGGCAGAACTCAAAGCTAAAGAGTTGATGACCGTTGCACACATGCCCATTTGGTCGCCCTTCACACGGTCAAAGCCTTTGCCAGCGCCACTCAGACCACGAAATATGTTGCCGCCACCGATTACGATGCTGATCTGCACCCCCATTTCGAGTGCTTCCTTGATTTGTGCCGCATACTCGTTGAGTCGCTTGACATCTATGCCATAACCTTGTTCGCCCATTAAGCTTTCGCCACTTAGTTTGAGCAATATACGTTTAAACTTTGCCATTTTCGTTTTGTTATTTATGATTATACAGCGCAAATTTAACGAAATAAGCGGTTGCTTTGCCACATAAATAGCAGAAAAATAAGGCGTCAACCCTTAAAGCTTTCTAAAAGCGCTACATTTTTAGGGCTTGAAGCGCCTATAGCGACAATAGATATTTGTAACTTTGCCCTCAACATGAAACAAGATAACAAGACAAATCAATTTAACGTATTGGCCGAAAAGCCCATTGGTTCACTGCTCATGCAGTATGCCATTCCGGCCATTGTGGCTATGGCAGCCTCATCGGTGTACAACATCATCGACGGCATTTTCATAGGACAGGGTGTTGGACCTGAAGCAATCATGGGATTGGCTTTGACGGGACCACTCATGTCGCTCACAGCAGCTTTTGGCGCTATGGTGGGCGTAGGTGCAGCCACCCTTATGAGCGTAAAGTTAGGACAAAAAGATTATACCACGGCTCAAAAAATATTGGGCAACGTGGTAATCATGAACCTCACCTTGGGCATCGTTTTGGGATTGGTATTGCTTTGCTTTATCAACCCCATATTACGCTTTTTTGGTGCGAGTGATGTAACACTGCCTTATGCGCGCAGCTTTATGTCAATCATTTTGGTGGGCAATGTGGTGACGCACATGTACTTAGGACTGAATGCCATGCTGCGTTCAACCAACCGTCCGCAGAAGGCGATGTTTGCCACCTTTGGCACGGTTATCCTCAACTGCGTGTTTGCCCCTATCTTTATCTTCGTATTGGGTTGGGGAATTAAGGGAGCAGCGACAGCCACTATTTTGGCACAACTTACGATGTTGATGTGGCAAATTCGCCTCTTTTCAAACAAAAATGACTTAATTCACCTCAGTCGTAAGATTATTAAACTTGACTTGCGCATCGTACGTGAGTCTCTTTTAGTTGGATTGCCTCAATTTTTAATCAACTTGTGTGCCTGCTTAGTAGCTGCCATGATGACTCGCAGCCTTACCACCTATGGTGGCGATATGGCAGTAGGCTCGTTTGGCATTTGCAACCGATTAATACTCTTCATCGTCATGGTGGTAATTGGATTAAATCAAGGCATGCAACCCATTGCGGGCTACAACTTTGGTGCAAAACACTATGATCGTGTGTTAGGAGTTTTAAAACGCGCCCTTTGTTTTGGCACTACCATTACAATGGTGGGCTTTGTCATTGGCGTATTTTTCCCACGTCCGTTTGTCAGCTTATTTGCTAAAGACTCGCCCGAACTTATCAACATGGCCTCGCATGCACTAAGTTGCATGGTCATGATGTTCCCCATCGTGGGCATACAAATTGTATCAACCGCTTTTTTCCAAAGCATTGGTTACGCACAGAAGAGTATTTTCTTGTCACTTACGCGACAACTCATCTTTTTAGTGCCTGCCATATTCATTTTGCCCCACTTCTTTAACGACCCGCTTGAGGGATTGTGGCACGCAGCCCCTGTGGCCGATGGGTTGGCTTCTGTATTGGCTATTACACTATTAATACTGCAAGTAAAAAAATTCAAAAGCATACAACGCGCTGACTAAGCACGTAATCTAACCTTTTAAATCACATTTCGATTCATTATGGAACCTTTTGTAATCAACATAGGTCGTTCGCTCGGTAGCGGCGGACGCGCCATTGGTCACATTCTGGCCAAAGAGTTTGGCATTGAATACTATGACCGCGAGATTTTGTCGCTCGCTGCGAAAGAGAGTGGCTTCTGCGCAGAAGTATTTGAAAAGAACGACGAGAAGAACCGCTTCTTGCGCACGTTGGGCAATATCATCCCCTTTATTGGCGGTGGCACGACGTATTATAATAACGAACTTTCAAACGAAAATCTGTTTCGCATTCAGAGCGAAGCCATTCGAAAGGCTGCAGCCGACCACTCTTGTATATTCATTGGCCGTTGTGCTGACTACGTGTTGCGTGACTATCCACGCTGCGTCAACGTGTTTATCACGGCCGATATGAAGGACCGCATTGCCAACGTCATGAAGTGGAGCAACTGCTCGGCCGAGAAGGCAGAAGAGATTATTGAAAAGGGGGACAGTCAACGTGCCGATTTCTACAATTTCTATAGTTCGGGCACATGGGGTGCTGCCAGCACTTACCACTTGTGCATCAACTCTTCGGTGCTCGGCATTGAGGCTACGGCGGCCTTTATCAAAGAGTTTATTCTTAAAAAATTGGGCGAAAAATGAAACGGCTGATTTTCTTATTTACCTTATTACTATTGCCACTCGCTGCCATGGCGCAGCAGGTGCAAATTGAGAAGCGCAGTCAAACGCCTTGCTTGTATCCCGAATTTAAGGAAGCCAAAATATTACAAACCTTTGGCCGCCAAGTCAAGGCAAAGGCAAACATCTTCTTAAAGGACGGTTCGTTGGTCTACATTGACGAGAAGACGAACAAGGTGATGCGCGCCTACGTTAAGAACATCACAGGAGTAGTATTCGACGACACCATTCGTTACATGAAGGTAGACTCTGTCATGGCGCGCGTTGTAGCGCAAAAGGGGTATAACTTCCTCTTGTGCAACACACACGTCAACATGCCTCTCTATCGCGAAGAGACTTCGGGCGGAAAGGGTATGGACTATTTTAATGTAGAACTGCCTGGCAGCGAAACCTTTCTCAATCTTGACACGCAAAAGCGTGATGACGAAGGGGGGATTCCCTTAACAGATACGTATTACTTCAACATCAAGGGCATCATCATTCCTGCCAACGAAAGTCAGTTTAAGAAGTTTATTGGCAAAGACCAACAGCAGGCCTTCAAAGTATTAAAGGAAAACCGCTTTTGGAGTTGGAAAGACCCTGAGTCGCTCAAGATGTTGCTTGACTTTTTGCCAGAGAAGTAAAGATTGAGCTTGAGAGTTTAATAAGTTTAGTGAGCTTAATGAGTTGTAAACTCGCCTACGTAACGCGTGCTTTTCTTTGACTTTATCGGCTGCGGCTCAGCAATTTGAGGGAGCTCGATTGCATTCGCCTTGTACGATAATTCCAACACGCGCGTCCACAAAAAAGGAACTTATTAAACTCTCTAAACTCTCCAAACTCATTAAACTCCCTAATTTCATTAAACTCTCCCCACCTTGCTAAAATATTGGATACTCGCTGCTCGTCCCAAGACCCTTACGGCAGCCCTCATACCTGTACTTACCGCTACGGCTTTAGCCTATAGCGAAGGAAAAGGAGCATGGTTGCCAGCCATGCTCTGTTGTCTGTTCGCAGCTATCATGCAGATAGCTGCTAATTTTATTAACGACCTTTTTGACTACAAGAAAGGATCCGATCGCGAAGACCGCCTAGGGCCTGAACGGGCTTGTGCACAAGGGTGGATAAGTCCGAAAGCCATGCAACGAGGTATATTCGTCACCCTTGTATTGGCTTGTGCCATAGGTTGCTGCTTACTCCCCTTTGGCGGTTGGGCACTCATTGGCATTGGTGCAGCTTGCGTTGTATTCGCATTTCTTTACACTACCCTACTCTCATATATGGGTTGTGGCGACTTGTTGGTATGGGGGTTCTTTGGTTTCGTACCCGTGTGTGGTACCTACTACGTACAAGCGCTCACGCTCACACCAAGCGTATGGTGGCTGGCCGCTGCTTCAGGATTGGTGACCGACACGTTGTTGGTGCTCAACAATTATCGTGACCGCGAACAAGATGCCCTTAGTGGGAAACGCACACTTATAGTAGCCTTGGGCGAACGCTTCGGCGCTTATTTCTATTTATTACAAGGCGTAGCAGGTTACGTTTGCGTAGCAATGTTAGCCTTCTACGGCCACATGTGGGCAGCCATTCTTCCCTTGTTCTACCTCCTTCCTCACTTCTTAACCTGGCGCAAAATGGTCAACATCTATCGCGGACGAGAACTAAACCGAATTTTAGGTTTCACCTCACGCAATATGCTGACGTTTGCCCTTCTGGTGGTACTCTCACTTTTAATCGCTTAACCCCCTATACATGGCAGCAAAATCACTGAAAGAAAAAACCGCCAACGGATTGCTTTGGGGCAGCATCAATAGTGGCGCTCAACAGTTGCTCAACTTAGTGTTTGGCATCTTCTTGGCTCGCTTGCTCTCACCTGACGATTATGGCATGGTGGGCATGCTCACCATTTTTACGTTGATAGCCTCCACACTTCAAGAGAGTGGTTTCATCTCAGGCTTAAACCGCAAGAAGGACATTACCGATGCTGACTACAACGCCGTCTTTTGGTTCAACGTGCTTTGCAGCATAAGCATTTATATCATTTTATTCTTCTCGGCTCCTCTCATTGCCCAATTCTACCGCCAACCGATATTAGTTCCTTTGGCACGATTATCCTTTCTGAGTTTCGTTATTTCAGCACTCAACACGTCCACCCGTGCTTGGCTCTTTCGCAACATGAAGGTGCGAGAGATGGCCATGCTTACAACTACTGCGCTCATCGCCTCAGGCGTTATAGGTATCTGCTTAGCATGGAACGGCTTCGCGTATTGGGGAATTGCTATTCAGAACTTAGTATTCTGTCTAATGCTCACCATAGGCAGCTGGTGGTTTGCTGATTGGCACCCTACATGGCACATCGACCTTCGCCCCCTTCGCGGCATGATAGGTTTTAGTTCCAAACTTTTGGCCACAAACATATTTACGCATATCAACAACAATCTATTCAGTCTCTTCCTCGGCCGCCTTTATGGTGAACGCGAAGTCGGTTATTACAACCAAGCCAACAAATGGACGGGGATGGGATACACGATGCTTACGGGCATGGTATGGAGCGTGACACAACCCCTCTTCGCTCGACTTTCGTACAACGAGCCAGAACGCATGCAAAGCGTATTTCGCAAAATGCTCCGCCTTACGGCCTTTCTTTCCTGCCCTGCCCTATTTGGATTGGCACTCATTGCCCCTGAATTTATTACAATTACGATTACCAGCAAGTGGTTGGTGAGTGCTCAACTGATGCAGCTGCTTTGTATCGGCGGTGCGTTTATACCCATCTCGTCGTTTTACTCTAACTTCATTATTAGTCAAGGCAAGAGTAATATCTTTATGTGGAACACCATTGCACTTTGTTTGGCACAAATGTTGCAACTTGTTATCTTGTATCCCTATGGCGTTGAAACGATGGTGATTGCTTACGTCGTAACCAACACGCTTTGGCTCTTCGTATGGCATGCTTTTGTACGCCGCATGATTGGCCTTCGCTTACGCGACGCACTACGTGATGTCCTACCTTTCGCCGCCCTTAGTGCTATTGCCATGTTTTTTGCATGGGGCGCAGCTCTGCCTGTAAAGGACAACATCTACTTATCACTCATCGTAAAAGTAGCCGTTGCTGCCCTCGTTTACATAGCCAGCCTACGCTTACTCGGGGCTAAAATCATGAATGAATGCATTGACTTCGCCCGCAGCAAAATGGGGCTAAGGAGCAAGAGGTAGGAGGTTAGAGGGATAGAAGGTTAGAAGGAAAGTATGTCCTTATAAACCGATACCTATAGAACTCATTAAACTCATTAAACCCATCAACTCATGTATTGGATATTATTTATTGGCATTGCACTGATTAGCTACGTCGTGCAGCAAAACTTGAATAGCAAGTTTAAGAAGTTCTCAAAAGTGCCCTTATCGTCGGGCATGACAGGACGCGAAGTAGCCGAAAAGATGCTTCAAGACCATGGCATTTACAACGTGACAGTAACCAGCACACCAGGCTACCTTACCGACCACTATAATCCTACGAACAATACCGTAAACCTCTCACCAGAAGTTTATAATGGCAACTCCGTAGCCGCTGCTGCCGTGGCAGCACACGAATGTGGTCATGCCGTTCAACACGCTGTAGCCTACGCTCCCTTACAGTTGCGCTCAGCCTTAGTACCCGTCGTATCGTTTGCTTCAAATTGGGTACAGTGGATCCTATTGGCTGGCATTATCATGGTACAGACAATGCCTTCTATCTTGCTCATCGGCATTATATTGTTTGCCATGACAACTTTATTTAGCTTCATTACGTTGCCCGTTGAAATTGATGCTTCACGTCGCGCCACCGCATGGTTGCAACGTGCAAGGATCACTTCTAATTACGACCACCCAATGGCCGTTTCGGCACTGCGTTCTGCAGCCTACACCTACGTAGTGGCTGCCCTCAGTTCGTTAGCTACACTTATTTACTACGTGTTAATATTTACGGGAAGCAGAGACAACGATTAGGCAACATCTCTTTAAACACAAGTTTGTGCGGCAAGTTAGTACACTTCTACAAATTAAAGTGCTAACTTTGCCGCACAATTTTTATGAATATGGACGAAAAGAATAAAGACATAGATAAAGTTGAATCAGAAGTATTGGTAGAAAAAAACGAAGCTACTACATCTGAAACAACAAACATTGATGCAGAAGAGAAGGAAGCGGAGCTGACCGAGGACGCGGAGGAAAATTTCAATAACACGGAAGCAGAGACTGAAGCAGAGACTGAAGCAGAAGATTTGTCTACACAGCCCTTGTTGCACGCGCTCGACTTCGAACTAAGTGAAAGCCGAACGACAAACATTCCCCCTCGTTTGCCCATAGGTTACTCGTATGGTACAGAGAAGAAGACTGCTACAACTTCCTCTAAGAAGAAAAAGATAAAGAACAAAGCAACGGTGGCCTCACACCCCGATTTACCTACCAACACGAACTCACTACAAGAAACAAACGAACGTCCCGAACGCAGCAAGCGCTATCGACAACGCAAACCTAATAAGACGTGGACTGCCTTTAAAGCATGGTGGAAGCGCTGCTGGATAGGGGTGTTAGTTGTCCTCATTGTCATTGCCATAGCTGCAAGCTACCAACTATGGCTACCTATAGTTAAAGGATGGCAACACCAAGAAGAGGAAGTGCCTGCCATTGCAGCAGACTCGTTGCCTAAAAAGGTTAAGCCTGTTAAACCAGATAGCATGATTACTACCCTATCGCACGAAGATAGCTTGCGCATTCAAGACTCTGTGCGCCACGCACGCTGGCTCTATTGGAAACGTCGTAAACAAGCCCAGCAACAAACTGAACAAAAAGAGAACAGTGGCGAAGAGGTTACTACGACAGTAACACCTGCTGGAACAGAACACTCGAATGTACACGTTAACGACTCTTTACGGCATTGATTTATGTAAACTGCAATTTGTCGAAGTGACAGGAATGAACATTAAGGCGCGCTTCGCGCTTTGGTTCTTGAACATTAATGTTTCATTAATCGACCATTAATCTTTTCATTAATCTAAGAAGAGAAATTGTTCAATGGTAGACTATAGAACAAAATTAATGAAAAGATTAATGAACAAGATTAACGGTCGATTAATGAAACATTAATGTTCAAAAACCAAAGCGCGAAGCGTGCCTTTATGTTCATTCGAGATTACTTCGTTCGATTTGCTTTCTATATTGTGGCTTTGGAAAAGAAAATCGCAACGAAAACACAGCCGCAAAAGAAGTTCTTACTGCACAAACAACTTACAGAATTAAAAAAGAAACAACATAATGGATAAACTCAGAATGCAGAGCGCCAATGGGGTGCAAGAGAATATGGAAAAGATTCAGTCGCTCTTCCCCGATTGTGTGACGGAGACGATTGACGAGCGCACGGGGGAACTGATGCGCAAGGTGGATTTTGAGAAGTTGCAGCAGAACCTCTCGGATGTCATCATCAGCGGACGTGAGGAACGCTATCAGTTTACTTGGCCTGACAAGAAGAAGGCTATCCTGCTTGCCAACTCACCTGTCAATGCCGCACTGCGTCCCTGCCGTGAGGAGAGCGTGGATTTCGACAACACGCAAAACCTCTACATCGAGGGCGACAACCTCGATGTGCTGAAGTGCCTGAAGGAGACCTATCTCCACAAGGTGAAGATGATTTATATCGACCCTCCTTACAACACGGGCAAAGACTTCATATATGGTGATAATTTCTCCGAGAAGGCAGAGGATTATTTGATAGACAGTGGCCAATATGATGAACAAGGTAATCTATTGGAGACCAATGTTGAATCAAATGGTCGCTTTCATACAGATTGGCTCAATATGATATATCCACGTTTGAAGGTGGCAAGAGATTTGCTAACAGATAATGGTGTGATTTTCATTTCTATTGATGATCATGAACAAGAAAATCTAAAAAAAGTATGTGATGAAATATATGGCTCAGCAAACTTTACAGGATGTATAGTGTTGCAAACAGCTACAGATAATAATCCTCGTCAAATTAACACTGAACACGAATATATTTTGTGTTATAGCAAGAATAAGGCTATTCAAGATTACTGGTATGCAGACAGTGAAAAAGCCAAATTAATACAAGAAAAATATCTTGAACTATTGCAAAAATACGGCCAAGATATAGATACAATCCAAAAAGAATTACGTAAATGGATTAAAGAGAATGCCGAAAAACTAAAAGGCGTTTCCCATTACGATAATGTTGACGAAAAAGGTGTTTTCCATGATGGAGATATCGCTAATACTGTATTTGGTGGATATAAATATGATGTTCACCATCCTATTACAGGCAAGATATGCAAAATACCTGACAAGGGATTTAGATATCCAGAAAGAACTATGCGAGATATGATAAAGAATGGCGAAATCATGTTTGGAGATGATGAGACAACATTGATAAAGCCTAAAAAGCGATTAGAAAATGCTAAGGATGTATTACGATCTGTAATATATGAAGATGGTCGTTCTTCGACTAAACAGTTTGAGGCATTAATGGCTCGTGATATTTTTCAGAATCCAAAATCAACAACGATATTATCTCGTTTGTTCAATTTCGTTGTAGAAGATGGAGATATTGTTATGGACTTTTTTTCAGGAAGTGCGTCAACAGCGGAAAGTATTATGAACCTGAATGAAAAGAAACATTCAAGCATTCGTTATATATTAGTTCAGATTCCTGAAAGTATTGACAAAGTGCTTCTCACAGCAAAAGACAAAGCAAAAAAAACGGCACAAAATGCAATAAAGTTTTTGGATTCCATAGGAAAGCCACATACCATCTGCGAGATAGGCAAAGAACGCATCCGCCGTGCTGGCAAGAAGATAAAGGAAGACAGCCCATTGACAACACAGGACCTCGACACGGGTTTCCGCGTATTGAAGTTGGACAGTACCAACATGGAGGACATCTACTATACGCCCAAGGACATCAATCAGGCGGACCTGTTCTCATTGGTCAATAACGTGAAGTCCGACCGCACGGCAGAAGACCTGCTCTTCCAAGTGATGCTGGAGTTGGGAGCTACGCTCGATAGCAAGATTGCGACAGAGGTAGTAAGTGGCAAGACCATCTACAATGTGGCAGATGGTTATCTCGTGGCTTGTTTCGATAAGGACGTGACTGATGAGGTGGTGACCAACATCGCCAAGATGCATCCCCTTTATGCCGTGCTTCGCGACACCTCTATGGCTACGGATAGCACCGCCACCAACTTCGAGCAGCTCTTCAAGACCTATTCCCCCGATACTGTAACCAAGATATTGTAGAAATTATGAAACTAAAATTCAAAATACAACAATATCAGACAGATGCCGTTGAGAACGTGGTGCGCGTGTTCGACGGACAGCCCAACCTCGGTCTGCTGGAATACAAGACGGATCATGGCAAGGTGTATGTGGAGCTAGACGGCAAGCGTGTGGAGGAGTATAAACTAGGGCTCGATGAAGAGGAAACGGGCTATAAGAACGGTGACATCGTGCTCGACGAGGAGACACTGCTGAAGAACATCCACCACGTACAGACAGAAAGTAACATCCAACTCTCCAACGATGTGGTGAAGAAGCTCGGCCACTGCCAGCTCGACGTGGAAATGGAGACGGGTACGGGAAAGACATACGTCTATATTAAGACCCTATTTGAGCTGAACAAACGCTACGGATGGACAAAGTTTATCGTGGTGGTGCCCAGTGTCGCCATACGTGAGGGCGTAAAGAAGAGCTTCGACATCACCACCGACCACTTTATGGAACTCTACGGCAAAAAGGCACGCTACTTCATCTACAACTCCGACAGCCTCGGCGATATAGACACCTTCTCGCAAAGTGCCGACATCAGCGTGATGATTATCAACACCCAAGCTTTCAACACCTCGCTGAAAGAGGGGGCAAGGAACAAAGCTGCTCGTATCATCTATGATAAGCGTGATAACTTCCGTTCACGTCGCCCTATTGACGTGATTGCAGCCAATCGTCCGATCATCATATTGGACGAGCCTCAGAAGATGGGAGGTGCAGCCACACAGACGGCTTTGGCACGCTTTAACCCTCTTTTCACCCTTAACTATTCTGCTACACACAAGGAAACACACAATCCTGTATATGTGCTTGACGCACTGGATGCCTACAACCAGAAGTTGGTGAAGAAAATAGAGGTAGTGGGCTTTGAACTGAAGAATCTGAAGGGTACGGACGGTTATCTCTATCTTGCCGACATCATTCTCTCGAAAGATAAGGCACCGCAGGCACGTATGGAGATGGAGATACAAAATAAGGCGGGCAGCATCAAACGTGACTACAAGAATCTCTCGGAGGGCAATGACCTCTATTCCCTCTCGGGACAGATGGAGCAGTACAAGGGATATGTGGTGACGGAGATACACGTAGATACCCTGCACCCCTCACGCAGCAGCGTCACCTTTGGTAACGGCACGACCTTATATGTAAAGGACGTGGTGGGCAACGTGACTGCCGACCACAAGGCACGCATACAGATACGCGAGACCATCAAGGCGCATTTCCGCAAAGAAGCCGCCCTGTTTAAGCGTGGCATCAAGTGTCTGTCACTCTTCTTCATCGATGAGGTGGCGAACTACCGCCAATACGACGAGGACGGACAGCAGGTGTTGGGACGCTATGGCGAGATATTTGAGCAAGAGTATATGAAAGAGCTGGACGAACAGCAGAATATGTTCAATCCCGACTATATGTCCTACCTTGAAAGCATCGCTGTAAAGGACACCCATACGGGCTATTTCTCCATCGACAAGAAAGGCCGTTCGGTGAACAGCGAGCCTAAACGAGGCTCTGACACCGCTGATGACATCTCTGCCTACGACCTTATCCTGAAGAACAAGGAACGCCTGCTTAGTCTCGACGAACCAGTGCGCTTCATCTTCTCCCACTCGGCACTGCGTGAGGGATGGGACAACCCCAATGTGTTCCAGATATGTTCGCTTCGCCAGTCGAACAGCATCAGCCAGAAGAGGCAGGAAGTGGGACGCGGCTTGCGCCTCTGTGTGGACAGCTTTGGCATCAGGCAAGACAGCGACGTGCTACCCGATGAAGTTCACAAAGTGAACCGCCTGACGGTGATAGCCAGCGAGGGGTATGCCTCATTCGTCAGCGACCTGCAGAAAGACATTCGTGCCGACCTCTACGACCGCCCGATGCGTGCCGATATGGAGTTCTTTATAGGCAAGATATTCAGCCTACCCGACGGAACAAAGCACACCGTGACTACCGCTGAGGCGCAGGACATCTATTTCCAGTTGCGCACAAACGGCTATATCACCAAGAGCGGTGAAGTGACGGAACTGTTCCACACCGACCTGCAAGGCGGTACGCTGAGGCCGTTGGACGATGAACTGCGCCCCTACAGCGAACAGGTGTATAAGCGAGTACAGAGCATCTTCGACCCGAAGGCTCTTGATGACATGATTGACAACGGCAGTAAACCGCAGACTCCGGAGAACAAGCTCAACGATAACTTTGCCAAGAAGGAGTTTCAAGAACTATGGCACCGCATCAACCACAAGTATGCCTACACGGTTGGTTTCGACAGCGAGGAGCTTATCAGCAAAGCTGTTGCAGCTATCAATAATGAACTGAACGTAGCACGACTGAGCTATATTGTGAAAAGAGGAGAACAGAAAGACAACCTCACGCGCGACGACATGGAATATGGCCACATGATCCATGAGAAATCTACTAACTACAATGTGATGCGCACTGATGTGGTGAGCACAGTGAAGTATGACCTCTTGGGAAAGATAGGAGCCAACACCAAGTTGACCCGCAAGACAGTTGCCACCATCCTCTCGAGAATCCGTCCCGCGAAGTTCGACCTCTACAAGATGAACCCCGAGGAGTTCATCCGCAAGGTGTCGAAGATTATCATGGAGCAGAAAGCCACTATCATCGTCGATCATATCAGCTATAACCAAGTGGATGGCGAATACTCCAGCGACATCTTCACCCAGGAGAAGCACACCTCCGTGGACAAGGCTTACAAGGGCGAGAAGAGCATAGTTGATTATGTATTCACCGACGGCAATGCCACAGAGAGTGTAGAGCGCAAGTTTGTGCAGGATCTCGACAAAGCCAAGGAAGTGGTAGTGTATGCTAAACTGCCTAAAGGCTTCCATATCCCCACTCCTGTAGGCAACTACTCTCCAGACTGGGCGATAGCCTTTCAAGAGGGCAGGGTGAAACATGTCTATTTTGTTGCTGAAACCAAAGGCAGCATGTCATCACTCGATTTACGTGGAATAGAGAAAGGCAAAATAGCTTGTGCCGAAAAACTCTTCGACCAACTATCTTCCTCACAAATCAAGTATGGCAAGGTGGATAGCTTCGATGAACTGATGAATATCGTGAATGCAGAATAACAAAAAAATATTGTAAGATAACTGCCTAATTGGGGGGGCAGGTTTGTAACCCGCCCCCCCAATCAGGCAGACAAATTACAGTTTATCATAATCTATTTCTATACATTGCAAAGCACATATAATCACGATTTCTTTTACTTTCACTTTACTCTTCGCTCACCTAACTTTGCTCGCTGCGCTCGCCAAGTTAGGCTTTGCGTTCGGTTTGCACTAACTTTCTTCGCAAGTTAGGCTGCGGCTCGGAAGAGAAAGTGAAAGTTTTTTTACTTTCACTTTGCTCTTCGCTCACCTAACTTTGCTCGCTACGCTCGCCAAGTTAGGCTACACCTCAGCAAAGCCAAACGAAAAAAAACTTTTTTTCGTTTGGCTTTGCGTTCGGTTTGCACTAACTTTGCACTGCAAAAGACGAAATAAAAGTGAAAAAGGGCTGCTATGTGAGTACACCTATGGTGTATACTACTGGTAAAAATCGTATGGAAGCGACGAACAAGTGTGTTCGCTCGCTGATTTTTTGTGTCCGCACGTCAGGGAAGCCCTAAATCCCCGATGATGCGGTTTTTTTCGTCTGCTAAACATGGCAGTCCGCTTCTCACTTTAAGTTCGTTTGATGCCGTTTTTAGGTAAGTGATATACATTATATATAGTGTACGCACCGATCTAAGAACGCTAAGTGATTTTAACAACATTATTAACAATAACAACATTAAAGAGCTATGAACTTTACCTTATTTGTCACTGCATTGCTGACAGGTTTGGCGTTTGTAGGTGTTGTAACGATATTAGCTAAGCTAATTTCGCCACGCAGCTACAATGCTCAGAAGGAGGAAGCTTATGAATGTGGTATCCCTACTCGTGGTCGCTCATGGATGCAATTCCGCGTAGGTTACTACCTCTTCGCTATTCTCTTCCTGATGTTCGACGTAGAAACGATGTTCCTCTTCCCTTGGGCCGTCGTGATGCGCTCATTTGGCCCCGCGGGCTTGTTGAGTGTGCTCTTCTTCCTGTTTATTTTAGTTCTGGGCTTAGCTTATGCCTGGAGGAAAGGAGCGTTGAAATGGCAATGAAAAGAGCAAAAATCAAGTCGATTCCTTACGAGGAATTCAAGGACAACGAGACGTACGAAAAACTCGTTGAAGAACTCAATGCGGGCGGCGCAAACATTATCGTGCGCAAGCTCGACGACCTCATCGACTGGGGCCGTTCTAACTCTCTTTGGCCATTGACATTCGCCACGTCATGCTGTGGTATCGAATTTATGGCCGTGTGTGCTGCACGTTACGACATCGCACGCTTTGGCTTTGAGGTGACACGTAACTCACCCCGTCAGGCCGACGTTATTTTGGTTTGTGGTACAATCACCACTAAGATGGCTCCGGTACTCCGCCGCCTCTACGACCAAATGGCAGACCCGAAGTATGTTGTAGCCATTGGCGGTTGCTCAATTTCGGGCGGTCCGTTCACAAAGTCATACCACGTGCTGAATGGTGTGGACAAGATTATCCCAGTTGACGTTTACGTTCCTGGCTGTCCTCCACGCCCCGAAGCCTTCCTTTATGGTATGATGCAGTTGCAGCGTATTGTGAAAGTTGAAAACTTCTTCGGCACAACCAACCGCAAGCAGAAGGACCCCTTCAAGGTGGCTGCTGAAGAGAAAGAAGAACAAATTTACACTCAGGAGGAAGAAGCATGAGCGAAGAATTAAATCCTACAGCTAATCAAGGTGCTGAGGCACAGAAGCCTGCTGCACCTGCTGCAGCTCCGGCTGAAAAGCCCGCTGCGCCCGCAGCAGCTGCTAAGCCTGCAGCACGTCCTGCAGTAGCTCGCCCTGCTGCTCCTGCCAAGCCTGCCGTTAACGAACTGAAGCCTAAGACTGTTGAAGCCTCAGCCTTGCACGCTGAAATGAAGCGCTTGCACGATGAAGAGGGCATGGACTTCTTACTCAACCTTACGGGTGAGGACTGGTTGGAAGACGGCATTGGTGTGGTTTATCAAGTCGAAAACACTGAAAATCACAAGCAGGCTTGCATTAAGTGCGTTGTAGCCGACCGCGAGAATCCCATGATTCCATCAGTAAGCGACCTTTGGGACATTGCCAACGTTTACGAACGTGAGGTTTATGACTACTACGGCATTATCTTTACCAACCACCCCGACATGCGCCGTTTGTTTATGCGCGAGGATTGGGTAGGCTATCCTTTCCGTAAGGATAACGATCCTGAGAAGGACAATCCCTTCGACCCTCAGCACATGACCAACGAGCCTTTGGCTGATGTTACTTATGAATATCAGTTGCAACAGGACGGTACGATTAATAAGGTAGAACACGAAATATTTGGTGCTGACGACTACGTGGTCAACATCGGTCCGCAGCACCCCTCTACACACGGTGTGCTTCACTTCCGTGTTAATCTTGAAGGCGAAATCATTAAGAAGGTTGACCCCGTATTGGGTTACATTCACCGTGGCGTGGAGAAGATTAGCGAAAGCATGACTTATCCACAGACGTTGGCCTTGACCGACCGTCTGGACTACCTCGGTGCGATGCAAAACCGTCATGCTTTGTGTATGTGTATTGAGCAAGCTATGGGCGTAGAAGTGAGCGACCGCGTACAAGTAATTCGTACGATTATGGACGAGTTGCAACGTATCGACTCTCACATCCTCTTCTTCGGCTGCTTGTGTCAAGACCTTGGCGCTACAACTGCCTTCCTTTATGCCTTCCGCGACCGTGAGAAGATACTCGACATCTTCGAAGAGACTTGTGGTGGCCGCTTGATTTTGAACTACAACACGATTGGTGGCGTGATGTATGACATTCACCCCAACTTCCAAAACCGCGTGAAGGAGTTCATCAAGACGATGCGCAAGAACATTCAAGAGTATCATGACATCTTTACGGGCAACGTCATCTTCCAAAACCGTTCTAAGGGTGTTGGTGTGTTGACAAAGGAACAGGTAATTAGTTTTGGTTGTACAGGTGGTACAGGCCGTGCCTCTGGCTGGCACAACGACTTACGTAAGATTCGTCCTTATGCAGCTTACGACCGCGTTCAGTTCAACGAGATTGTACGTACAGAAGGTGACTCTTTCGCACGTTATATGATTCGTCTCGACGAAATCAAGGAAAGCTTGAACATCATCGAACAACTCATCGACAACATTCCTGAAGGCAACTATCAGGAGAAGATGAAGCCTATTATTAAGCTTCCCGTTGGTACATTCTACAGCGAAGTAGAAGGTAGCCGTGGCCGTATGGGTGTATTTATCGAAAGTAAGGGTGATAAGAGTCCTTATCGTTTGCACTATCGCTCAACAGGTTTGCCTTTGGTAGCTGTAATGGACACTGCTTGCTCTGGCAATATGTTGGCCGACTTAATCACTATCGGTGGTACGGTCGACTATGTTGTGCCTGATATTGACAGATGAATTAAGAACTGAGTTTTAAGGTTATGAGGTTATAAAGTTGCCTTGTAAGTTTAAAGTTCCTAGTATATTCACTGATACATATTCATATGCAAAGCAATTTCGATTCTTTATTTTCTTTCGAACAACTCAAAGTTTGGAAAGAAGCACGCTTGCTGAAGTTTATAATCAGCTTGTAGTAGCCTCGGACTTAGACTATTTTCCTATTGAAGAAGTGGAAGCTATCAAACCATCCTTTGAATTTGTTGCGAAGCTACTTAGAGGATTAAAATATAGTTTTGCTGAGAAAATTAATAATTAAAGTTCTATGTTCTTAGGTACATGAGACGTAAAGGAAACTTTATAACCTCATAACCTAAAAACTAAAAACTCCATTATGTTTGACTTTAGTATAGTAACAAACTGGCTTCACAACTTTTTAATGGGTACTTGTGGCTTTGCCGAATGGGGTGCAATCCTTACGGAAAGCATTCTTGTAGCGTTGGTCATCATTACCTTATATGCTGTGTTTGCCATTGCCCTTATCTATATGGAGCGCAAGATTTGTGCATTCTTCCAATGCCGTCTTGGCCCGATGCGTGTAGGTAAGTGGGGACTCCTTCAGGTGTTCAGCGACGTATTTAAGATGCTGACGAAGGAGATTATTAGCATGCGACAGAGTGACCTCTTCCTTCACAACTTGGCTCCGTTCCTCGTTGTGACAGCTTCAATGATCACTTTCTCATGTTTGCCTTGGAATAAGGGTGCACAAATCATCGACTTCAACGTGGGTGTATTCTTCTTCCTCGCTATGTCGTCAATCGGTGTTGTAGGTATTCTACTCGCTGGTTGGAGTAGTAACAACAAATATTCGCTTATCGGTGCAATGCGTAGCGGTGCTCAGATTATCAGCTACGAGTTGTCTATCGGTATGACGATGTTGGCCATGATTTGCTTGACCGGCACCATGTCGTTCAGCGAGATTTGTAACGACCAATACTTGAATGGTTGGAACATCTGCCGTGGCCACTTGCCCGCAGTGATTGCCTTCCTTATCTACTTGGTAGCTGGTAACGCTGAGTGTAACCGTGGCCCGTTCGACTTACCTGAGTGTGAAAGTGAGTTGACCGCTGGTTATCACACAGAGTACTCTGGTATGCACTTCGGTTATTACTACTTGGCTGAATATTTGAATCTCTTTATCTGCGCTGGTATGGCAAGCACCATATTCCTCGGTGGCTGGGCTCCGCTCCACATCTACGGACTTGATGCCTTCAACGGTGTAATGGACTTCATTCCAGGTGCTGTATGGTTCATCGGCAAGACTTTCTTTGTCGTATTCTTGCTTATGTGGTTGCGTTGGACTTTCCCCCGCTTGCGTATTGACCAAATCCTGTCGCTCGAGTGGAAGTACCTCGTTCCCTTTAGCATGGTTAACCTCATTCTCATGGCCATTTGCGTGTCAATGGGATGGACGTTCTAAATAATTGAAGTTTAATAAGTTGAGGAGTTTAATAAGTTTAATAAGAAGTGGGTGCTCCCTCAAAAGCTCATTAAACTAATAAACTCATTAAACTAATTAAACCCATTAATCTTACATTCATGGAAGAAAAAAGTTATATAGGCGGAGTGGTTGACGGCTTGAAGAGCCTCGGCACTGGTTTGAAAACGACCATGCGTGAGTTCTTCACTCCCAAGATCACCGAGCAATACCCCGAAAACCGCGACACGAACGTTATGTTCGACCGTTTCCGCGGTTCGCTCACGATGCCCCACAACGAGCAGAATGAGCATAAGTGCGTGGGTTGCGGACTTTGCCAAATGCAATGCCCTAACGGCAGCATTAAAGTAACCAGTGAATTTTACGAAACTCCCGATGGCAAGAAGAAGAAACGCCTCGTGAAGTATGAGTACGACTTAGGTTGCTGCATGTTCTGCATGCTCTGCACACGTGCTTGCCCACATGGTGCTATCACTTTCGACCAAAGCTACGAAAATGCGGTGTTCGACCGCACGAAGTTGGTCAAGGTGCTCAACCACCCCGGCAGTCACGTTGAAGAAAAGTAATCAGTATTACTTGAAAGGTCTTAGCGCTTAACAGACACAATTTGTTATAGCACGATTGCTACACAGAAAGCGCCTAAGACATTCAAACTTAATAAAACAATGAATTCACAAAACATCATGTTTGTCATTTTGGCCGTGCTCATGGTGCTTTCGTCAATTGCTACGGTATTGACCAAAAGCATTGTACGTGCTGCCACTTACCTGTTCTTCGTGCTTTTGGGCACAGCAGGTATGTACTTCTTGATGGGGTATACATTCCTTGGTGCAGCGCAGGTAATCGTTTACGCTGGCGGCATCATCGTATTGTATGTATTCTCTATCTTGCTGACAGAGGGTGCTAAAGATCAAGAAATCTTCAAGCGCAAGATAAAAGATGCCTCTTGGGGCTTCGTTCTGAGCTTGATAGGCTTCTTAACCTTTGCCTGGGTAGTGCTTTCGCACAACTTCAAGGCTGCCATTCTCACTGCTCCAAGTGAAACAGCAAGCAGTGTTACCACCATCGAATCAATTGGTCGCAACATGCTCTCATCAGGCGAAAATGGTTACCTACTACCTTTCGAGGCAGTCAGCGTACTCTTGCTCGCCTGCATTGTTGGCGCATTGTTAATCGCCCGTAAACGCTAAATAGGATAAGTTTAATAAGTTCATTAAGTTTAATAAGTTTATCGGATTTAGAACGAAACGAACTAAACTCATTAAACAAACTAAACTAATTAAACTCATTAAACCAATTAATCATTATGATACAGATTGAATATATATTGATAATTTCAGCCATCATGATGTTTGCAGGCGTTTTCGGTTTTTTGACTCGTCGCAGCACGTTGGCTATTCTATTGTCGGTAGAGTTGATGCTCAATGCCACCGACTTAAACTTTGCAGTGTTTAATCGTATGCTTTATCCCGATGGTTATGAAGGCTATTTCTTTGCGCTCTTCTCAATTGCTATCTCTGCAGCTGAAAGTGCCATTGCAATAGCTATCATGATCAACATCTACCGCATGGTTAAGAACATTCAGGTAGGTGAACTCGAGAAGATGAAGTGGTAAGAGGGAGGAAAGTTGGTTGTAAGTTTTGAGGTTAAAAGGTTATAAAGCAACTTTTTACACTCAAAATGGAAAATCAATGTTCGAATGGTTATTGAATTAAAGGAAACTTTATAACCTCATAACCTCCGAACTCCAAACTCAAAAAAACAATAACAATGGATTATACAATTCTTATTCTTTTGCTGCCATTCTTCTCGTTCCTCCTATTAGGTGTGTTCGGAAAATGGTTCAGCCATAAAGCAGCGGGATTGGTTGGTACGGTTGTGTTAGGCGTAGTAGCCGCTATGGCTTATTACACCGCATTCCAGTACTTCTTCCAGACACCGCGTACGGCAGAAGGTGTGTTGCCCACACTCATGCCTTACAACTTTCAGTGGCTGCCCTTCTTTGTAAAGGGACTCAGCTTTGACATGGGTATCATGCTCGACCCCATTTCGGTAATGATGTTGATAGTCATCACTACCGTATCACTCATGGTACACATTTACTCCTTTGGCTATATGCATGGTGAACGTGGTTTCCAACGTTACTATGCTTTCCTTAGCCTCTTTACCATGTCAATGCTCGGCTTGGTCGTAGCAACCAACATCTTCCAGATGTACATGTTCTGGGAGTTGGTAGGTGTATCATCTTACCTGCTCATTGGTTTCTACTACACTTCGCCCGCTGCCATTGCAGCCAGCAAG
>JBNMKQ010000023.1:0-22129 GCA_050874425.1 Alloprevotella sp. | reverse complement strand
TGGCAGTCGTACATGAAAGTAATCCGCACCGACGAGAGCGAGACGGTAAGCGTCGTTGACGTCGAGGCCTACTTCCACTCAATCGGATGGGGCTTCGGAGTTGACGGGTGCACGGCGACTGCCACACAGCACGACAACAGTGGTAACGTCATGGCAACGTCTGGCCCGCAGGTGTTCAGTGCCAACACAGGATATGGCGAGACAAAGAACATCCTCGGTGCCAAGACAAGCCACAGGTACGAGCGCAAGGCACAGGACTACACCATCAGATGCTACGCCAAAGTGGTGCTTGCAGGCGGTTATGAGGACGGCGAGTCACTCGCACAGCTTGCCGAGGGGCAGATTGTCATTCCCGCAAGGCCCTACACGCCTCACGGCAACCCGACAGTCACGGCAAACGGCACAGTAGTCAAGACTGGCACAAACGTCACTATTTCTTGGGCAAAGAGCAAGACTCAAGGTAACGCGCCTTTCACCCGTTTCGAGCTGTACAAGGGCAAGACTCTTGTGTACAAGGGCACCGACACCAAGAAGCAGGTGCAGGTTGCCGAGGGTGAGAACACGTACACCTTGTACGAGGTTCACACCTGGTTCGACACCGAGAAAAAGACGTCTGTAAAGGTTACCGTCTACGGCCTAACGCCACAGGGCAAGCCCACCATCAAGGCAACGCCCCAGTCAGTGACTTACGGCCAAAAGTCAACAATCAGTTGGGCAAAGTCCACAACGGCGGGCAACACGACATTCAAGAAGTTCACTCTCTACCGCAACGAGGTGCAAGTCTACGACGGCACAAACACCTCTTTTGTGGACACGCCCAGCAACTACACAGGAGCGCAAGGCGGTGCCGTTGTATACCGAGTAGTTGAGGTTTGCGACTACCGAGGCGTTGCCGTCAACACGGACAACAGTGTCACAGTGTCGGTGAACGGCGGTACGGTAAGCGTCTACGACACGGCTGGGAAGAAGCACACCGCCCTTGCCTATGTGTACAACGCAAACGGCAAGTTGCGCAACTGCCTTGTTTACGCATATGACTCCAACGGCAAACGGCACAACTGCATATAAGCCTATTTAAGGCCCTTGGGTATCGCCCAGGGGCCTTTTTTGTTACCTAGTTATCAACGTGTTGACTACAACAGCAAGTGTGGTTATCATCGTGTTGACTAGGGTGCAAAGGGCACTCTACAAGAGCAGAAGGGTGTAGGCAATGAGGCTCACCAACAAGCAGGTTGAGATACTCGATGATATGGACTTGTCCCTTGAAGCAATCGAGGCGTTTGCTATCATCGACATTATGGACATCGAGTACCTGCAAGGCTTGCTCAACGCACTGCGCAGGACAGTGGAGGAAGGGACGTGCCTAATTGGATTGGTTGAGGAAGGCGAGGAGGGTGAGGGGCATTAGCGCACAGACGCTTGCCGACATGACTGGCCTCACCCGCAACTACATCGCCATGATTGAGTCAGGGCGCAAGCCCATGACAGAGACGGCGGGCAAGGCCATCTACGAAGCGTTGGGGTTCGCACCGGAGGACGTGCCGTTCAACACCTCAAGCTTGATTGAGAGGTGCAAGCAGATGGGGGACGGCACAGTCACCCTAGTCGGCAAGCAGATAGGAGAGGTGATTTATTTCACGGACATGACACGCCCAGGACTTGCCGACGGCATGGACGTGAGACTAGACTACGCATTGCGTCTCTTGTGTATGCAACGTTGGCTGTTTGACTATTAAGGAGCAATCATGATTGACTTGCAGGCACGCCGTGAGGCTAACAAGGCTCGACTCTTTGGCAAGGACATCGACGGCAAGGCGGTTGTCCCCTATACCAAGGCCGATATCGGCAACCCCGAGGTGTGTTGGGACATCATCAGCCTTTGCGTGAGGTTCGACACCGTCAAGGAAGCCAACGGCAGGGTTAAGGTTACCAAGAACCTAAAGTTCCCCGAGCTTCTTGAGTCCGTTGTCGTCGGTGCGCGCAAGACGAAGGGCAACGCCAAGAGGGACAAGGTTGAACGCACCAACATTGATACGATGCGCGAGATGTACTCTGTCCGCAACACCATGAACCGCTATTATGAGGACGATGTGAACGACAAGTACACCGAGTATTTTGAGAACGTCGTTGATGTGCTGGACACTTATGCTATCGAAGTCGTTACTGACATCATCTGCGAGGACGAGGACTTCCTCAACCGCGTCAACCATGCCAGGGGATGCACCAAGCAGGCTTAACGCACAATAGTAGTATGCAGTTCCTTTAGGAGCCTTTCGGGGCTCCTTTTTTATTTGCCGAGTTTAGTGTAAGATTTGGTGTATCTCACAGTTCAGCCACAATCAAACAAAGCAACTAGCAGGCAATATCCGTTTTGTATAGTTTACAGGGAAGATGTTTCACATTTAAAATCGCAAACCATCTAGCAGGCGTTATAATGCCATTGTCAAGCAAAACGGCAAAGTTCCAGTTGGTGTTTGGCGTATGTTTGGTGTATCGCCGAAGGAGGGCGTTATGCGGTTTGATGGGTGCTTTTATGCGAGCGGTGGCGTGAGGCAACTCAAGACAAAGGGTAAGCCGTGGCAGGGCTACCTCAAGTACAAGAGTCCCGAGGGCGATTGGAAGCAAGTCACCAAGATGCTCGACGGCACAGGTAAGAGGGATGCCGAACGACTCTTGTGCGAGTGGCAAGAGGAGATGGAGCATAGGGCCAAGGTTTCCGTCGTCAAGGACGCCAAGCAAATCAAGAAGAGCGTGGGCAACACCGTTGCCGAGGAGGTGCGCATCTACCTAGACGAGCAACTGGCAGACGGCACGCTTGAGAAGAGCAGTTACAGCATGCACGTGAGGGCACTGCGCAGGCAGATAGCCCCATACTTCGCAGACATACGGTTCGAGGACTTGACAAGAGCACAAGTGAAAGCATGGGTAGCCAAGCAGTTGGAGACGTATGCACAAAAGACGGTTGAGGTGCACTTTGCCGTCCTTGCAAAGACTTACACGCATGCCGTGGCAGAGGACAGACTTGTATACAACCCGTGCGAGCACGTCAGAATAAAGAAGGCAGAGGGCAAGAAGGAAATCAACACCTTGGATGCAAAGGGCATCTCGGAGTTCATCGAGGCGGTTGAATCGAGCCAGATGCAGGAGCGCATCAAGTGCGCTCACCTAATTATCCTCTACACAGGATTACGCGCCCAAGAGATATGCGGTTTGCGGTGGAGGGACATCAACCAGCCCGCAGGGACTATCACGGTAAACACGGTAATCGGCAAAGACGAGCTTAATCACGTCGAGTACTTGAAGGAACCGAAATCCAAGGCGGGACACCGCGTCATTCCCATCTTGCCGGAGCTTGACAGGGTGCTTGACGAGTTGCGGGACGTACAGCTTGAGGAGTACCGCAACGCGCACCCAAGCGCTAACGAACTTCCAATGGACTTCTTTTGTATAGGTAAGGAGGGCGGGAAGATATGGCACTCTCCAGTCAGGTTGAGTTGTGTTTTGCTTCAGTTCTGCAAGCGCAATGAAATCTACGGCACGACAGGCAGGCCTATCACACCCCACGCCCTACGGCACACCTTCGCCACTATGGGCGTCGCATCCCACATGGACATCAAAAGCTTGAGCAGTATCCTAGGGCATGCGAAGGCGAGCATGACGCTAGACGTGTACGCTAGGGCGGACGAGCAGGCGGTAAGGCAAGGTATGATGCAACTCGGCAACTATCTCAAGGAACAAGAGAGGACAGGCGGTTTCAGTGATTTCCAGTGAGACACCGTACACAGAGTTGGGCTATTGGCTCAAGAGAGTCGGGCAGTATTTTTACGAAGAGTGCTTCGAGGACGGTGAGTTCAGGGACGGCAAGTTCCTATCGGCGGACATGTACGCCTATCTTCTGTGCCGTCATTGGTGGGGGCTGTACAAGAGTCAAGAAGACATCAGGAAGACGATGGACTGGGACGCCCTGCACACCGTGGAAGGCTTGTACAACTGCCGTCATTGGCAAGACAACGGGCTTACAGAGGAGCAAGGCAAGGAGTTAACGGACGGCCTTGAGGTTATGCTTGCCGACTTCTTCATCCCCCGTGTAGGCGACTACATCCCGCCTATGGAAGTCGAGAAGTGGCATAACGACATTCTGCTATTGTGGGCAGAAGCGAAGATACTTATGGGGCAAATAGACGATGCCTTCATATACCTGGACGGCTTCAACGAGGGGGATATCATCTTCCGCCTTGCCGACATAATGGAAGCCCTAGCCATGGGAGGTGAGACAGAGAAGATGTTGAGGGAGCGCATATCAGATACCAACTTACCGAAGAGGTATTTGGCCGTAATGCGCCCCTACGGCTTGCAGATTCGCTAACCAACAACCTGGCCTTGGTAAGACTTATAACACCAGGGCCAGGTAATTTTTTTGATATAATTGGGCAAAAGACAATTAAAACTATGCCCTTAAAAACTAATACTGCGAGAGAGAAAAAATACTCTCCACCTAATTTTTTTTGATTAAATTCGGTAACACTGGGCAAAAGATTACTAAACACCGCGCCTTAAAAACTAATAGTAATGAGAGACGAAAAGGGAGCTTTCGGGTTCCCTTTTCTCTTTGCCAAGAAGGTTATTAACCCACAAGAGTAGGAGGAATTGTCATGCGCAACCAATCCAAGAAGGACTACAAAATCATTTCCGTCGAGGTGCCGATTTGGCTCAACGAGGCACTTACCGCCAAGGCCAAGGCGGACGGCATAACCAAGTCCGAGGCTATGAGGAAGGCATTTGCCGAGTACCTCGCCAAGAATAACTAACGCTTAAATAGGAGGAATCACATGTATTCAGCACCAAACCAGAAAGTCGTGACGATTCGCAAGTCGGTTTGCGACAAGTCGAACGTCTATGCCACCATCAACGTTGAGAGCGCCCGCAAGGCGTCGAAGAACCTCTCCGACAACGCACGTCTGTTGTGGATGTACTTCGCCATGAACGCCGACGGGTACACACTCGCATTAAGCAACGTGGCCGTCGCAGAGCAGTGGAACATGGAGCGCAAGCGTTACTTCAAGGCAGTCAACGAGCTTACCGAGAAGGGTTATCTAGTCCGCACGGGCGGTAAGAACTACGACTTCATTGAGTGTCCCGAAGACTCCATTGCGCCCTCGGGGGACAATGAAAAGTCCCAAAATGGGACTTTTAAAAGTCCTGAAATGGGATATTTAAAAGTTCCAAAACAGGACATTCAAAAGTCCCAAAATGGGACTTTTAAAAGTACCAAAACGGGACTTTTAAATGTCCCAAAACGGGACAAGAAATATTATAAGGATACTACAATAGATACTATAAATAATAATACAGAGGACATAGAGTCGGCTGATTCAGAACCCCACAAGAGTAGTGAGAATGTCAGTCAGTACCAATACGACGATGATTACGGCTTTGGGGAAAGCGTGCCGTCCAAGCGCGAGGACGACACGTTGAAGCGCTCTCCCGAGTATTGGGACGCCTACCGCAAGTGGCAGAAGTCCTTTAACGCGCCTACGGAGACAAACGTAATTAGGATTGCCGTTTAGCAATCATCATAGCGCTTACACCCCTAGTAAAATAACGTGCCGAAAAAAGGCACTACAGCCTCTCACAGGGGCATTTAAACACTAGGACGGAACACCAAAACGGCACGGCAAGACGGCAATTTAGATATGACAATTACCATTGCTATTGTGCATAACAGAAAAAATTTCTGCATAAAATAAAATATTTTGGGCAGAATATATCTAAATCAATCAATAAAAAACTAATACTTATGATTCCTCCTTTTGAGGGGTGCGTCGTTTCGGCCAATTTACGGCGCACCCTTTTTTAACGTGAGGAATCCGTAATACCCAACAACTAAATAAGCGCCTAATAGGCGCGTTAGCGACAGCAGGAGGAAATTATGGCAGACAAGGTTTTTACAGTCAGGATGCCCGACACCATGCGTGACAAAATCAAAGAGTACGCCAAGCACATGCACTTGAGCGAGTCCGAGGCCATTCGGGACTTGGTTACAATAGCCTTCGATTACATGGCAAAGCCCTACAGCGAGCATCCGGGTGTGTGCACATTCAAGCCCGCAGAAGTTTTTCAGCTGGCATGTTAAATTGGGCAAAGCCCACTTAAATAAGCATTTACAAATCTTATAAAACGGCGGTTGAGATTCAGCCGTTTGTCTCCACGTTGGGGGGTGCCGTCCAGGTGCCCCCCGCGTACATATTTATTGAAAAAGTGCAGTCAAAAGGAGGACGGCATTATGAGTTTCGAACATGATTTATGGCGCGGTAGGAAAGGCGAGGAGCTTTTCGAGGAGGCCATGGGCGATAGAGTCACAAACGTCACGGAGGACGGCAAATACCAGAAATACGACGTTGATTACATCAGCTCTTGTGTATGCGGTTGGGAAGTCAAGACGGACTACATGGCATACAAGACGGGCAACCTTGCCATAGAGAGCCACACGAGCACGCAAGGCTTGTCTTGGCTGTGGAAGAGCAGGGCCGACATATTCGTCTTCGTAATCCCGCAGACACAAGAGTTGTACGCCATACCGAAGTTGACGCTTCTAAAGCTCTGCATGAAGGAACCGCTTCGGCACGTCCACAAGTACGACAACGGCAAAGACATCGAGCTCATATTGCTTCCCTTTGACAAATACAGAGAGGCTTTTGTGCCTTTGGGGGTGAATGAGAAGTAATGTGCCTAAACAAGAAAGCAGAAGACGAGAAAGACAAGCGTTTTGCCGAGATATACGTCTTCGAGCACACGGGCAACGCCCTACAGTCCTATTTACAGTTGGTTGACGAGTACGGCATAGAGCAAAAGCAGTCCCCCTCCAACCAACGAAGCTCTGCATGCAGGTTCTACCACAAGCCCAACGTTCAACGGCATATACAGAAGTGCCGACAGGAGGCGCAGGAGAAGCACGACGTGCAGAAGACGGAAATCGTGCTTGCCTTGCAGGACATAGCCTTCGACGAGGGCAACGGCGTGAAAGACAGGCTCACAGCGTTGAAACAGCTCACCGACATAGGCGGGTTCGCAACGCAGAACGTCAACCTCAACACAAAAGCGGATATCGAGGTTGTGATTGAGTAATGAGGCTCACGATACGCCGAACGGCTTTCAACGAGTCTTTCTTTCCGCTATTGTACGACAATGAGCACGACACAATCCTCCTGCTTGGAGGCGGGGCCAGCGGAAAAAGCTATTTTTCTTTTCAACGTGCCGTCATTCGTGCCTTGCAGGACAAACGAAAATATTTAGTCCTGCGCAAGAGTGCAACCGATTTAAGGCGCTCTTGTTGGGAGGACTTAACCAACACGTTAAAGCAATTCCATATCTATGACAGATGCAAAATAAACTTGACTAACCTAACGGTGGAGCTTCCAAACGGCTCTACCTTTCTTTGCATGGGCCTCGACGATAGCGAGAAAATCAAGTCAATCCCGCAAGTCACCGACGCGATAATCGAAGAGGCTTCCGAGGTTACCTTCGACGATTTCTCTCAAGTGAGGATGCGCCTTCGCGGTAACGGGCGTCTGCGCAACCAAGTCGTTCTAATGACTAACCCCATAAGCAAGGCCAACTGGGTGTACCGCCATTTCTTCGAGAACGGGTGCCGAGAACCCAACTGCCTTGTGCACAGGAGCACATACAAGGACAACAAGTTCGTCAACCAAAGCACCGTGCAGGCCTTGGAAGCCTACAAGGACACGAACCCCATGTACTACCAAGTGTACTGCCTAGGGGAGTTCGGCTCACTTGCCAAGCGTGTCTTGAACAACTGGCACGCCGAAATGCTTGACTACGACGAGTTGAGACGGCACGGCTATGCCCACTTGGTAGGCCTTGACTTCGGTTACGTGAACGATTCCACGGCTATTGTGGACTGCCTTCTAGACGAGGACGGCAAGAGATTGTACGTGTTGAGGGAGTTCTACAAGACGGGCCTTCTAAATCCTGACATAGCCTCCCAACTCAAGCTTATGGGACTCTCCAAGTCGACTATTGTGGCCGACTCGGCGGAGCAGAAGTCAATTGAAGAGATTAGAAAGTGCGGTGTACCGCACATCAAGGCAACAGTAAAAGGCCCCGGCTCAATCATGCAGGGAATTCAACAGCTACAACAGTACGAAATCATAGTTGACGGCTCTTGTGTCAACTTACTGGAAGAGCTGGAGAACTACAGCTACAAGAAAGACAAGTCTACAGGCGAGTACCTAAACGAGCCCGTCGACGCATACAACCACGCAATAGACGCCTTGAGGTACTCGTTGCAGTGCGTCTCCACGCGCTCCAAGCTCAAGGCGCTTCCAAGAAAGAACGCATTGTAAGGAGGAACTGAATGCTATACAAGTTCACACTCGACGCGGGCACACCGCTCACGGCGGACATAATCGGCAAGGCAATCAGGTACAACGCAAACGTGAACGTGCACGCCTTGAACTTTGCCAAGGGCTACTACGACGGCACGGGCCAGCAGATAATGTTCCGTGCACCTGCCGATATAGAGAGGCCCAACAACCGCATCGTCAAGAACTACTGCGCCACTATTGTCGACAACTTCGCAGGCTACATCTGCGGAAACCCCATCACCTACCAAGCACAGGAGGCAGGCGGGGACATCGGCATGCTGAAGGACGTAATCGACTACAACGACACTGACAACGAGGACTTGGAATGGCTCCGAGACGGCCTAATCTACGGAGTCGCCTATGAGCTATTGTACGTAAACGAGCAGAACCAAATCCGCTACAAGCACCTCAACCCCGTGGGCGTCATTCCCATCTATTCAGACGATTTGGATGAGAGGCTTATAGGCGCGATTACCGTCTCCCCCGTGTCCACCTGGCAGGACGGCTTGACTTACGACAACTTAAGGTACAGAGTCACCGTCTACACCGACACCGACATTACCAATTATGAGTGCGACAACAGCATGACGAACTTGGTGCAGACAGGTTCAGAGCATCATTACTTCGGTGCCGTGCCGTTGGCCGTGTTCAACCCCAACTCGGAGAACGCGCCTATATTCGAGCGCATCATCAGCCTACAGGATGCCTATAACAGCTTGTTGTCCGACGAGGTGAACGACTTCCAAGCCTTCGTTGACGCCTACATGGTTCTGCGCAACATACAGGCCGACGAGGAGGACTTGGAGGAGATGAAGCGCACACGTTCAATCATGATTGACGGGGACAGCGATGTCTCATACCTAACCAAGGACATCACCAACACCACGGTTGAGAGTATGCTTGAAAACATCAACTCAAGCATACACACCATATCAAACTCGCCCGACTTCTCTTCACAAGAGTTCCAGTCAGGCGTGTCAAGCGGTACGGCGTTACAGTTCAAACTAGTCGGCTTCAACAACCTTGCAAGCAACATCGAGATGCGGTTCAGAAAGGCCATAAACGAGCGTCTTGCCCTAGTCGGAAACGTCATGTGGCTTCTGGATGACGAGCCTGTGCCGGTGACGGTAACCTTCACACACAACCTGCCCGCCAACGTTGCGGACACCGCCAACATCGTCAATAGCCTGCGCGGGCTAGTGTCGGACGAGACGCTTCTCGCACAGCTTCCCTTCATAGACGACGTGCCCGCAGAGCTGGAGCGCCTCCACAACCAAGGCACCCAGTACACCGACGATTACGCATTAGGCGCATTGGTGTAGGCCATGAAGAACGACGAATACTGGCAAGAGCGCGTGCGCAAACAGCAAGAGATAGATTACAGGGAGAACCAGGCCACGCTCAAGAAGGAACTGCACAAGGTGTACGCCAAGGCAACAGAGGCGTTGCAGTCCGACATACTGCGCACCTACGCCAAGGTGGAGCAGGACAAGTTTGACGGCAAGCCCGCACAGATAAACGACTTCTACAGGACGGCACGCTATTGGCAGATGCTCGAAAGGATGAACCAACTCATTGCGGAGCTGGGCGAGGCGCAGACGAACATAACTTTGCCTGCTCTTGTGGAGCTATACGAGAAGAGCATGGCTACGATAACCAAAGAGGCCCCCAAGAGCCTAGTCAAACAGGCCTTCGTCGTGCCGTCTGCGGTGGACGCAAAACAGGCCGTGGCCCAAGCGTGGGCGCTTGACGGCAAGGACTTCTCGTCCCGTGTATGGGAGGACAAGAGCCTGCTCAAGGACGTGCTTCGACGTGAGTTAGAGAACAACATAATCAACCAACGCGGGCCTTGGGAGACAGCCAAGAGGGTGATGGAGTGCACGGGGCAGAGCGAGCGCAACGCCCTGCGCCTTGCCCGCACCGAGGGGGCGCACGCCCAGATAATGGGCGCACAGAGACGCTACAAGGAACTAGGTTTCCTTCACGGCAAGTTCATTCCCGCGCCCGACTGTTGCGACAAGTGTCAAAAGGCGGGCGGTGAGATATTCCCGATTGAACAAGCATATAGGGTGCTTCCTGCTCACCCGAACTGCCGTTGTTCTTTCGTCGCCGTCCCCTAGGGATAAAAAAAGGGGGAGGTGATGTGCAATGGATATGAACACACTTAACCCCATAGCGGAGTTCATCAACCAGGTTGGATTCCCAATAGCCGCTTTCGCAGCCATGTACTACATGTGCTCAAACACCCTTGAAAAGATAGAGGGCACGGTACAAGAGCTATCGGAAACCATCCAAGTCCTGGTTACAAAAATATCTAGTTTTATGGACAAGTCGGGCAAATAACCCCGTCTTGGACGCACTAGAAATCAAATACATAGGCAAATGAAAACAGAGGGACGGCATAAGCGCCCTTTAGGGCGCGTTAACGCGGGCTATGCCCGCTTATCGCCGTAACTCTTGTATAGAGGGGCGCTGTTGTGCGCAACTCATGAAAGGGGAAACAACATGGAAGACGTCAACGAGACTCAAGACGTGCAGGAAAAGGAACCTGCCGAGGGCAAGACTTACACTCAAGACGAGGTTAACGCACTGCTCCAGCAGGAGGCCGACAGGCGCGTCACGCAGGCGCTCAAGAAGGCACAGGAGAAGAACGACAAGGCGGTGAAAGAGGCCGCCAAGCTTGCACGCATGGACGAGAGCCAACGTTACCAATACGAGCTGGAGCAGAGGGAAAAGGCGATAGCGGACAAGGAAAGGGAGCTTGCCGTCGCGGAGAACAAGGCCGTTGCAAGCTCTGTCCTGGCAAACCGTGGACTGTCACCTGATTTAGTGGCTCTTGTGGTGGCGGAGGACGCAGACACCATGAACGGCAACATAAACCTTCTTGAAAAGGCCTTCAAGGCAAGCGTCAAGGCAGAGGTTGAGAAGCGCCTTGCATCGACTACCCCCAAGAAGAACCTACCTATGGACAACGCGATAACGCGCGAGAGTTTCCGCGCCATGCCGTTGCATGCACAAGCACAGCTCAAGCAGGAGCAACCCGAATTATACAAATCACTAACATCTTAAAGGAGAGCTAACTATGGCTTTTGACGCTACACCTATCGCTTTTTACGACAACGAGGTTATCGAGAACAAGATTACCGATATCGTCAACTCCAACCTCGACGTCAACGCTCTAATGACTATCGACAACAGCCTCCAGGAATCCGCAGGACTAAAGAAAGTCATTCACAAGTACACCTACGAGGGCAAGGTTGAGAAGCTTGCCAAGGGTGCCAAGAACACCACAAAGGGCAAGGTTAAGGCCGTTCCCGTCGAGTACACAGTCGAGCGTTATCAGCAGACTTACGACTACAACGACATGGACGTCATGGCGGATCCATTCGTCGTCGATGTGCTATCCCAAGGCGCAGGCGACACCATGGCTAACGAGATTCGTGAGGAATACTTCGCAGAGCTTGCCAAGATTTCCAAGACGCATGCCATCACTGGTGCCCTCTCTTACACGGGCGTTGTGGACGCCCTTGCCTCCCTCGGCATCGAGAACGAGAGTGGCCTATTCTTAATCATGGGCCTTGACGGCAAGGCCGACATCCGCAAGGACGCCGACTTCATCGCTTCCAAGCAGGGCGACATCCTCTACACAGGACAGTTCGGCGACGTCTGCGGTATCCCTTGCCTTTTCAGCCGTCTAGTCCCCGAGGGCACTGCCTACATTACCCGCAAGGACGCCGTGACTTTCTTCGTCAAGCGTTCCGGCACAGTCGAGCAGGACAGGGACATTGAGTCCAAGCAAAACACCGTTGTTTACGAGCGCCATGGCGTTATGGCCCTTACCAACGATACCAAGTCCTGCAAAGTCACCTTCACCGCTTAATTAACGGGAGGTGGACGGCATGCTAGACAGACTGCAAATGCTATATCCGTCCATACCCCAAGAGCAGTTGGCGCACGTGCTATCCCAAGCCAAGGACTTTGCCCAAGACTATTGTGGCCTTGACGCCTACGACGCTTCCCTTGACTGCGCAGTCATGCGCATGGCCCAAGAGGACGTGAACAACCTCTACGCAGAGGGGTTCAAGTCAGAGTCCGCAGAGGGCTCCAGCGTCATATACCTGGGTGACTACTCGGGCAGGGTGTACAAAATGCTAAATCGGCACAAGAGGATACGCACGGTTAGGGGGTAGTAGCGATGTTCTATTCACGCGCAATTCCCCTCACGCTTGAGCACTGCACAGAGACAACAGACGAGCTTAATTTCACGCACAAGAGCTGGGTTGAAGACGATTCCCCGGCTCTTGTAGCGGTGGTTGAGAAGGGCGCTACCGCCTACCGCACGAACGAGTTGAACCTCACAGAGAGCCAATATGTAGGCTACACAAGAGACGAGAGGTGTATTAAGGGCGTGCGGTTAGGCGGGCGCTACATCGTCGACTACTGCGCACCGACGAGGACGGGGTACGCCCTGTCCATGAGCGCCTTTAGGGGCCATGATGAGCAGTAAGAGCGACGATGTGAGCGGTAACCTGCAAGACTTCCTCAACACGGAATTGCCCGCAAAGCTCAAACCAGCCATGATGCAGGCCGTGTCCCTTGTGCAAGAGACTGCAATGTCCAAGGCACCCCACGACACGGGAAATTTAGCCCGCTCCATAGAGGTGAAAGTGTCAGAGGACGGCAAAGAGGGCGTCATATTCTCCAACTGCGAGTACGCCCCATACGTCGAAATCGGCACGGGCATTCACTCCACCAAAGGCACGGGGCGCAAGGACGCATGGCGCTACAAGGGGCGCTACGGATGGGTTACCACAAAGGGAACCAAGGCACAGCCCTACCTTGAGCCTGCCATGCAGGAGCGCAAGCAAGACGTGCTCGATTGCTTTAAGGGGCTTTTTTAATGGACGAACTGAAAACACTGCTTGCGGGCATCAAGAAGGCCACAGGCCTGGACGCTGTGCCATACCTGGCAGACACGGCACAGGGCAAGATGCCCGCCATCACTTACACATTCTACCGCACGCAAGACGATGGGGCGGTTGCCAGATACCGCCTATTGACGCGCGTGCACGCCTCCACCTACGCCGAGGCCTTAAGGATATCGGACGCCATGGCCGACGCTCTTGTGAGTGTCGGTGACGAGACGAGAGACGGCCTAGTGGTGGAGGCCAACGGGGGCGGCTCCCTCATCGACGAGGACACGTGCACCCCGCAACAAATCACATATTTCGACATACTTTCAAGGAGCTGATTGTTTTGGCTAAAAACAAGAAGATTGTCCTCGGTTCAGGACTTCTATACGCCCTAGAGTTCACAGGCGACATCCCCGAGGACGCTGTTATTGAGACGGACGATAACAACCTCGGCTTAATCAAGGGCGGTGCAACGCTCTCTTACGAGCCTGAATACTACACCGCGAGTGACGATTTAGGCCTTGCCGTCAAGAAGATGCTCACCAACGAGGAGGCATCCCTCAAGAGCGGAATCATGACGTGGAACGGCAAGACTCTACAGAAGCTTTGCTCTACCGCCAAAGTCACCGAGGACGCATCCAAGAACACCCGCACAGTCAAGATTGGCGGTGTGGGCAACTACGACGGCAAGCAGTATGTCCTTCGCTTTGTCCACAAGGACGCCGTTGAAGGTGACATACGCCTTACTATTGTCGGTTCCAACGAGGCAGGCTTCGAGATTGCCTTCGTAAAGGACAAGGAGACAGTCATTGACGCCGAGTTCACCGCTTTCCCCCTTGACTCCGAGGGCACCCTCATCATCTACGAAGAGACTAACAAGGCTTAAACGCTAGACATTAACGGGCGGGGCAATCCCCGCCCCTTTCTTTGCAGAGAGGGGGACAGTTGAAAGACATAAACGTTTATCAATGGGACTTGAACCGTTCCGTTGCAACCGCCTCGCAGGCCGTGCACTTCGCCCCAGTGGTGGGTGACGTTGAGGAGGCCCTTGTCGTGGCCGTGCAGGACGACAAGGCCCAGATACCCAACAAACTCTTGCAGTTGGGCGTTGACATCTACGCATGGGGCGTCATTGACGGTTCAACCGTCGACTCTTGCCGTATAAGGGTGACACCCAGGGCCATGCCGTCAACCTATGAGTACACGGAGACGCATGTTGAGACGTTCGAGAGTCTCACACAAGAGGCAAAAGAGGCAATTCAGGCTATCAAGGACGCCACAATCAAAGGTGCCACGGCCACGTCTCTAGTGGCGGGGCAAGAGCCGACTGCAAGCATTGTCAACGGAGTCTTGGAGCTTGGAATCCCCAAGGGGGAGCAAGGCCCAAGGGGTGAGAAAGGAGAGCCTGGCCCGCAAGGCCCCAAAGGAGAACCGGGGGACGGTGCAAGCGATGAGCACATCAACAACCTGATTGATGCAAAGCTTGGGGTGATTGCAAATGGCTCTTACTGACAAGCTAACCTCAATCGCCGACGCAATCAGAAGCAAAACGGGCAAGACAGACAAGCTCACACTCGACGCCATGGTAACCGAGATTAAAGGTATAGAGACGGGAAGCGATGCAGGCGGAGACTTCACGCTAGAAGAGATTAAGGATTTCGTCACTGGTTGTTCGGATAAATATGATAACGACAACGTGAGAAAAGTGGCATCCGCCGTCATAGCGACAATGACTAAAATTCCCGATTACGCCTTTTACGGCAAACGGGGACTTGCCTGGAGGCAAAAAGCCGTAACTAACTTGTCACATATAACCGAGATTGGCGAGAGCGGTTTTTGCAACGCATTCATGGATTTGTACGGGGACGGCACAGGCGTCAACCTTGACTTTGCAAGTCTCACCCACATTCGAGAGAGTGGCTTTAAACAAAACAAATACAAGACGATTAGCGCACCGCTCTTAACGACTCTTGACGACGATGCAATGAGTTACAACTACGGTTGTGACACTTTGTCTTTGCCGTCGGCCACCTCGGTTGGAAGTCATTGCTTTGGTGCCGGAAACTTCAAGGAAGTCAACCTGCCTCTTGTGACTACTTTAAAACAAAGCGAGTTTAGCTATTGCGAATATCTTGAGAAAATCGACTTGGCATCCCTAGTCGATATCCAGAATCCTTCGTACTACTCGTTGTTTGGCGGTTGCAAGAAACTGACGGCGTTGATTTTAAGAAGCAACACGCTAGTGAAACTGGCAGACAAAGACGGGCTTGTCAGTTACATAACAGACACGGCAACACCGCTATCCCCGGCGTATGCAGGCAACAACCCTGGATACATCTACGTTCCCAAGGCTCTTGTTGAAGAGTACAAGACTGCAACCAACTGGACAGTGTTCGCAAACAAGTTCAGGGCTATTGAGGACTACCCCGACATTTGCGAGGTGAGTAAATGATAGTTCAGGAAACGTTCGAACTTAACGGCAAGAGCTACGTTAACACCTCTTCTGACAAGCTGTTCTTCATCGAGCGCGAGGACGGTTTGCGTTTCGTGAGCGCCGCCGACGAGGTGGGCACAACACACACCTACACGGAGACGGGCGAGCGCCTTTTTTCCGATGTTGACTTGGAGAACATGCCGTTGGAGCTGAAGGAAAAGGTTCTAGCAATTTACAAGTAAAACAAAAGCAAAGGAGACAAATATGTTGGACTTAACTGTCGTTTGTGGCTCTATCTATGACATCAAGCTGGCCGATGGCACGTGCCTTCACCTCAAGATGCCGACACAGGCCATGTACGAGACAATAATGCTAATGGGTGACATGGACAAGAAGGACAAGGACAACGGCAAGTTGATGGAGCTTGCTTACACCATGTTCGTGCGCATCCTTAACCGCAACACGGAAGGGCGCGTCTTCACCGTCGAGGAAGTCAAGGAAGAGTACGACTTCACGGTTGCTCTCATGGTTGTCGGTGACTACATGCAGTTCTTCGCCAAGAACATCGCGGAGAGAGTGCCTTTCCAACCTGCCCAATAGCCCAAGAGGAAGGGGACGGCAAACCGTACCTGGTTGTTGGGCTTGAGGACTACGCCACAGTCTGGCACTACTTCGGGGTGCCCATCTCGCAGGCAATGGAGATGGACACCCTTACTTTTAGGACGCTATTGAGGGACGCCACGGTATTGCGCCTCAAGGAGTCCGAGGAAGGGCAAGAGTACCTGGAGAAGTGTTGGACATACGGCCAAACCGAGCCTGATAGAGCCGCTTTACGCAAGCAATTCGCTTAAGTTAAGGCGGTGAAAATTGTTAGATTTAGGCACACTTCGAGTCGGCATAGAAGCCGATTCAGACAAGGCCGTAAGGGCCTTACAAGATTTCAAAACGAACGTACAGGGTGCCGAAGACGCTACTAAAAAGTCCTCACAAGACATAGAGGAAGCAACCAACAGAATCAACGACGCTTTCGGCAAGATTACCGGAACCGCGTTGGCCGTTGGAACCGCCATTGCAGGCGCTTTTGCCATGACTGCACAGGCGGCTCTTGACGGATATGCCTCTTACGAGCAGAACACCGGGGGCGTCGAGAAGCTTTTTGGCACGGCGGGGATGAGCATAGAGGAGTACGCCAATTACGTCGGCAAGAGCGTCGACGAGGTTGGGGACGAGTACTCAAAGCTCAATATGTCGTCCGACAAGGTTATGCAGAACGCCTCCAACGCATGGAAGACGGCGGGCTTATCGGCCAACGAGTACATGGAGCAAACCGTCAAGTTCGGCGCATCCCTTATCAAGTCCCTGGGCGGTGACACTTCAGCCGCCGCCGATTACGCCGACATGGCAATTAGGGATATGTCGGACAACGTAAACACCTTCGGCACGGATGTGGAAACGGTACAACAGGCCTACCAAGGCTTTGCACGTGGCAACTTTGAGATGCTGGATCAATTGGCATTGGGCTATGGCGGTACAAAAGAAGGCATGGAGAATCTTATTGCCGACGCCAACGCCTTGAAGGAAGCCAACGGCGAAATGGCCGACTTGTCCATTGACTCTTTTGCCGACATGGTTGAGGCAATCCACCTCGTGCAAGAGAACCAGAAGCTTACTGGCACAACAGCCAGGGAGGCATCCACCACAATAGAAGGAAGTATCAACTCGGCAAAAGCTGCATGGCAGAACTGGGTGACAGGCCTTGGCGACGAGTCAGCCAACATGCAGGAGCTAACGGGCAACCTTGTTGAGGCTATTGTCACTGCGGCGTCGAACATAATCCCCCGCCTGCAAATCATCGCAGGCCAGATACTCGCCACTGTGCCAGTTCTCTTCGAGGAGCTTAAGGCATCTTTGCCGTCGGAGATTCAGGCGGTAATAGACGTCGTAATGGCTATGCTTCCAGAAATAACGGGTGTAGTCACGTCAATCATGGCGGTGTTCGCAGGCTTACAGCTAGTCAACAAAGTCAAGAACGTTATAGAGACTGTTCAGGCGCTTTGGACTGTGCTCAAGGCGAACCCGGTAATAGCAGTCATAGCAGTCATAGCGGGGCTTGTCACGGCTCTTGTGACGGCATACAACACCAACGAGGACTTCAAGAACTTCGTTGACACGGCATGGGCCGAGATTAGCTCGACGCTTGGGCCGATTATCGGGGATATAGTCACAGCCGTCAGCAACTTCGCGTCAGAGATGGCGACGAACCTGGCACCTGCCGTCCAAAACGGTGCCGAGATGCTTTCCAACCTGGCAAGCGCAATCATTGATGGCGTGGGCCAGGCCATGACGGACATAGGCCCCTTCATCGACACATGCGTTACTAACTTCATTAACTTCGCAACCAACGTTGCCAACGCAGTCGCACCGATGATTACCGCTCTTGTGACGGCCTTCACCAACTTCGTCAACAACATAGGCCCAGTGGTGGCGGATTTCTGCACTGCGGCTCAAAGCGCTTTTGAGACTGCAATGCCGATTATCCAGTCAGTCACCGAGACTGTCTTCGGCGCAATACAGAGCTTCATGGAAACCACGATGTCCATAATCCAAGGCATCATCGAAGTTGTCCTTGGAATCATACAAGGCGACTGGGACACGGTGTTCAGCGCCTTGCAGAGCATTGCCGAAACGATTTGGGGTGCAATCCAAAGCGTTATCGGCACGGCCATGGACATCATCCAGAGCGGTATAGACACGGCCCTCTCAACCCTCGGTAGCCTTTGGGACTCCGCCTGGAACGGCATAAGCACCTTCCTCTCGGACACCTGGGAGAACATCAAGACGGGCGTGTCGGACGGCATATCGAGCGTCATAGACTTCTTCACGAACCTCCCTGGGCAGATAATCGGCGCATTGGGTGACGTCGGTAGCCTGCTATTGAGCGCAGGACAAAGCATCATGCAAGGCCTGCTCGACGGCATCTCGGGAGCAGTTGGCGGGGTAATCGACTTCGTGAGTGGCATTGGTGCACAAATCGCTGCACATAAGGGCCCCGAGGCCTACGACTTGAAGCTTCTGGTTCCTAACGGTGGATGGATTATGCAGTCCCTAGCCACAGGCCTCAAGAAGGGCATGCCCCTCGTCTACGACGCCCTCGGCGACATCACGGACAGCATAAGCGACTTCGATTACGGCACAGCCAACGTCGATGCGAGCTTCAACGCATACAAGAGGCTCAAAGTGCTCGACGGAGGCAAGGGAGCCAAGGCAAACGGCAACAGCACGAACATCACCGTAAACAACTACTCGCCAAAGGCGTTGACGGAACGCGAGTCTGCAAGACAGTTCAAGCAGAGTGTCCGCGACTTGGCATTAGTATCCTAGAAAGGGGTGACATACATGAGACGCAGGGAGTACAAGATAACAAATCTAGACGGCACGGAATCCATAACGCTTAACCGCAACGGCTATGTCTTGAGTTCGATGGACTTGGGTTACATCGACGTGAACACAAGCTCTTACACGGGTTCAGGGCAGATGGGACGCACTGTGACGTCACGCAACTACACCACAAGAGACGTTTATATGACAGGCCACATAATTGCCGATTCCGAGTCAGAGATGAGGAACCGCAAGGTTGCCTTGCAACGAATCGTTGCCCCGATGCAGGATTTTTGGCTAGTGGTTGACGGCAAGTACAAGTTGAGGCTTATGGCGGACACGACGCTCCAATATGACAGTCACGCCTACCGCAACAACGACTTGCTTTGCAGTTTCGCCTTGTCCTGCACGGCCTCCAACCCCTTCTTCCAGACGGTTGAGGATTCGGTGGGCAGGTTGTCGGGATGGGTGCAAGACTTCCACTTCCCCTACTGCAACCCGGTTGGGCAACGCTTCATCTTCGGCCACAAGAACGAGACGAAAGTCTACGACATCAACAACGAGAGCGAAGTGGCGTGCGGAATGGTGATAACGCTCAAGGCAATAGGTGGCACGGTAGTCAACCCCCAGGTGCTCAACGTGGACACTATGGAGGCGCTTAAAGTCAACGGCACGCTAAACGCCTCCGAGACTCTTGTCATAGACACCACATACGGCCAGAAGAGCATACGCAACGTCACAACGGGCGCTAACTGGCTCCACATGTTTGATTTAGAGTCCACGTGGCTACAGATTGGCCCAGGCGTGACTTCCTTCAAGTGCGACTGTGACGAGTCTTCCACAGGCACAATCGAGGCACAAGTCGCCTTCACACCCTACCTATTGGGGGTGTAGACATGGACTTATATTGCTTCAAAGTTGACGGCCTCAAGCCGGGTGAATGCCTTGGCGTGCTCGACTCCTACACGTCGCTCAACTTCACAAAATCGTTCCAAGAGTGCGGCTCCTTTACAATCAAAGGTAACTTTACTAAAGGGGCCGCACCCCTTTTACAGGTGGGCAACCTCGTCTACATCAACAGGCGTATGTCGGGAATCATCCACTCCATCGACTACAATACAGGCGAGGACGGCATAACAAGCTACACCGTGTACGGCATGGAGCTTAAGGGAATCCTTGGCTACCGCATAGTGTGGGACACCTACAACCACAACCTACCAGCCAACAAATGGATTGAGGGGCTTGTGCAGGCCAACACGCAAGGCAACCGAGCCTTGTTCTCGTCTGTACAAGAGTCTCAAATCGCATGCCCCGCCCTTGACAGGCAGACTAGCTACACGAAGCTATCAACCGCCGTCACAAACGCATGTTCGGCACAGCAGACGTCGAACGGCATGTTGCTTGGATGGGACGTCATATGCGACATAGACAAGGGATTCACCTTCACTCTTGTGGAGGGGGCCGACAGGAGTTATGAGAGTGCCGAGCCCCTTCTAGTGTCGAGGGACATGGACAACATCTCAACGCTCCAGCTTGCCATTTCAGACAAGAGCACGGCCAACGTCGTCAAGTGCGGTGGCGAGGGCGAGGGCAGTGCCCGCAAGTTCGTCACAGCGGGGGACTTGTCCAAGACAGGTTTGGCAAGGCGCGAGTACTTCGCCGACAAGAGAGAGGTTCAGTCCACCTACGTCGATTCATCCGACAACACCCAACACATGACGGACGAGGAATATACGTCGCTCTTGCAACACGAGGCCGACGCATGCCTTGAGGGTTCAACCATATCTATGGACGCCGAGACAACAGCAGTCCGCATTGATGCCGTCCCGCTTCTAGGTGCGAAGGTGACGTTGATGGACAGGCAGTTCGGAGTCCGCGCAGACGATTACGTTACGGAAATAAACATCATAGACGAGTCTCAAGGCGAGTACACCACGCTCACAGTCGGCAAGGAACTAACCGCCAAGACTCTTGTGCTACCTTAAGGGAGGTATGCTTTGGAAAGATACTCATTTTTCGATGCCGTCCAGACTGGTTCTGTATATGACAGGACATACGCAAGCGCTGATTTCGCCGAATACTTTTCTTCCTTCATCGGCAACGGCGTCTTCATCGAGCAGTCTGACAGCCTTATGGTTCAGCCTTCAAGCGGTTTGAACATTAAGGTGCAAGTCGGCAAGGCATGGATTAACGGCTACTTCTACAGTCTGACAGAGCAACCGAAGACGCTTGCCCTTGCACGCGGTGACAACCGATACGCACGCATAGACAGGGTTGTATGCCGTCTCAACATGGAGAGCAGGTTAATTGAAGTCAAGGTGCTTGAGGGCATCCCAAGCTCCAACCCCGTCGCAAAGGACATCGAACGCAATGACGCGCACTATGATTTAGTGCTTGCCGAGGTTGCCGTGTCCGCTGGCGCAACTGCCATTTCAGCCAAAGACATCACCGACAAGAGGCATGACGAGAAGGTTTGCGGTGTAGTCGCAGGCGTGGTGAAACAGATTGAGACTAGCGCCCTCTTCGCTCAATTCAAGGACGCTTTTGACACGTGGTTTGAAAGCGTCAAAGGACAGCTCAACGGCGACTTGGCGGGCATGATAAGCAACAAAATCGAGGCAGTCAAACAAGACGTTGACGCCAACAAGCAGAGCATTGCAACCATCCAGGGAGACGTAACTAAAGTGCAAAACAACTACACCTCTCTCAAGCAGACGGTTGACGGACACACAACGGACATTACCGCCCTCAAGTCAAAGATAACGATTAGCTCGACTGTAGCGCCTGCCACTGGCACACCGAACACAGTCTACCTACAGATGCTCTAGAGGTGATGTACCATGCCATGGTTTGAAGCGTATGGCCCCCAGGTGGGGCACTGGCAGTCGTACATGAAAGTAATCCGCACCGACGAGAGCGAGACGGTAAGCGTCGTTGACGTCGAGGCCTACTTCCACTCAATCGGATGGGGCTTCGGAGTTGACGGGTGCACGGCGACTGCCACACAGCACGACAACAGT
>JBNMKQ010000022.1:0-22368 GCA_050874425.1 Alloprevotella sp. | reverse complement strand
TTCGTTTGCTTTCCAAAAATGGTGCAAGGCGAACGCAATCAAGCGTTAGCTTGAATTGCTGAGCCGCAGCCCATTTTCTCAGAGTAAAAATACACTTCCGATAGGGCACAAATCAACGCGCCAGAATTTTTAGAACACCCCATAACAAATTCAACGTACTATGGCAGATACAGTACTTAATGACGAAAAATTTTATTACACCATTCGCGAAGTGGCACAGACCATTGGCGTAAGCGAAACCTTACTGCGCTATTGGGAAAAGGAGTTTCCACAACAGATAGCTCCCAAGAAGGTGGCACGTGGTGTGCGCAAATATACCAAAGACGATATTGAAAAGATACGTACCGTCTACGACCTCGTAAAGGTGCGCGGCCTAAAGTTGGCTGCGGCACGCGACGTGTTGAAACAAAATAGACAAGGCGTAGCACAACCTCTGGAAGCTATTCAACGCTTGCGTAAGGTGCGCGAGGAATTAATGGACATGAAGCGTGCTTTGGAGGCAATGTAATGGGCATGAAACAGAAAACGGTATATGTATGTTCGGAGTGTGGAATGGACTCTCCCAAGTGGGTGGGCCGATGCCCCTCGTGTGGTGCATGGAACACGATGAAAGAGATGACCATTCGCCCCGAAAGTAATAGCGTGAGCAATGAGCGTCGCAGTCGTCAAGCCCTGACGGGCATTGGACAACATGCTCCCGAACCCGTCAGGCTATCAGAAGTGACTGCCGATGAAGAACCGCGCATTAGCACCACCGACTTCGAACTTGACCGCGTGTTAGGCGGCGGCATCGTACCAGGCTCGATGACGCTCATCGGCGGTGAACCGGGTATTGGTAAGTCTACCCTCTTGCTGCAAACTATTTTGCACATGAAGAACCACCGCATACTCTACGTAAGTGGTGAAGAGAGCGAACGACAGATTAAACTCCGTGCCGACCGTATTAGCAACGAAACGGGCGATGTTCTACTGCTTTGCGAAACGCGTTTGGAACAAATCTTCGCACAGATTAAGAATGTAAAGCCCGACCTCATTGTAGTGGACTCTATTCAGACGATGTCGGTCGAAAGCGTAGAGTCGTCACCTGGTACGATAACGCAGATACGTGAGTGCGCTGCCTCCTTACTGAAATATGCCAAAGAGAGTGGCGTGCCCGTCATCTTAGTTGGCCATATCACCAAGGACGGTGTGATAGCGGGACCGAAGGTGCTTGAACACATCGTTGATACCGTACTGCAATTTGAAGGAGACCGACATTATATGTATCGCATACTGCGCAGCATTAAGAATCGTTTCGGTTCGACAGCCGAGTTGGGCATCTATGAAATGCGCAGCGACGGCTTGCGCCCCGTTGACAATCCGTCAGAACTCTTAATGACGCAAGATAGTTCACTCAGTGGTGTGGCCATAGCGGCAGCCGTTGAGGGGGTACGTCCTTTCTTAATTGATACGCAGGCTTTGGTGTCTACTGCGGCTTACGGCACCCCACAGCGTTCGGCTACGGGATTTGACCTACGCCGTCTGAACATGCTCTTAGCCGTACTTGAGAAGCGTGTCGGATTTAAGATAGGACAAAAGGACGTTTTTCTCAACATAGCGGGAGGCATTCGTGTGACAGACCCTGCTATTGACCTTTCTGTCATTGCCGCAGTCATTTCGAGCAATGTTGATACAGCCATTGACCGTGGCGTGTGCTTAGCTGGTGAGGTGGGTTTGAGCGGTGAGATACGTCCTGTCACGCGTATCAACCAACGTGTAGCCGAAGCCGCGAAGTTGGGCTTTACGCGCATCATTCTGCCCGAAGGAAATATGAAGGGGTTGGACATGCAAAATCCTGGCATAGAACTTGTGCCCGTAACGAAAGTGTCTGACGCGCTCAGCCAACTTTTTGGATAATGTTCCCAAGGGTAGGCAGCGAAAGGAATGGTTTTAAAATTAATACAACCCAAAACAATGTATAGTCGAAATCAAAATAATCGAGGCCGCAACAATGCGAAACAGCAAGGCGCGTCTCGTCAAAATAATAAACGCAACGATCACCATTCGCGTTCACGCGATGCGGTAAGTTCGTATCAACATGTCGACTCTGGCAAGAAGAAGTTCACACCACGTCAGCCGGGGCAACGTCCTGAGTCACGTCCCGCACATGAGGACAGAATGAATGAACTTGAAAAGCCTTCTAACCAATTCCGCTTAGACGAAACGGGCAAGCGGGTTAGTTTGCGCGTCACCCCCGATGTGGCTTACAATGAAGAACGGCTGAAACGTGTCATTGCTGACGAGATGCACATCGATGTGCGCACAATTAATGCCCTACGCATTCGTAAACGCAGTATTGATGCTCGCCAACGTACTATCTATGTCAACTTGACGCTTGATACTTATATCAATGAAATGCCTCCGCAGCTTGACTTCGAACCTGTGCGTTATCAAGACGTGAGCCATGCTCCCCGTGTGATTGTAGTAGGAGCTGGCCCTGGCGGATTGTTTGCTGCCCTTCGATTGATAGAATTGGGCAAGCGCCCCGTGGTGTTAGAGCGCGGAAAGGACGTACACGAACGCCGCAAGGACATTGCACGCATTTCACGCGAACACAAGGTGGACGCTGAGAGTAACTATTCGTTTGGTGAAGGGGGAGCTGGCGCTTACTCTGACGGTAAACTCTATACGCGCTCGAAGAAACGCGGCAATGTTGAGAAGATATTGCGTGTGTTCTGCCAGTTCGGTGCTTCGACCGACATATTAGTAGATGCACACCCTCATATCGGAACGGACCGTTTACCACGTATTATTGAAAACATGCGCAATCAAATCATTGCTTGCGGTGGCGAGGTGCATTTCAGTACGCGCGTTGACCGTTTGGTAGTTGAAAACGATGAGGTGCGCGGCGTAGAGTGCAATACGGGTGAGAGCTTTCATGGCCCTGTCATCTTAGCCACAGGGCACTCGGCGCGTGACGTTTATCGTCACCTTCATGCCTCAGGCATTGCCATTGAGCAAAAAGGCATTGCCGTGGGGGTACGCTTGGAACACCCATCACAATTGATTGATCAAATACAATACCACAATCGCGAGGGACGCGGCAAGTACCTACCCGCTGCAGAATATAGCTATGTGACGCAAAGTGGCGGACGTGGCGTATACAGTTTCTGTATGTGTCCAGGCGGTATCGTTGTGCCCGCAGCCAGCGGTCCGCAGCAGTTGGTAGTAAATGGCATGAGTCCGTCGTTGCGCAACTCGGCATGGAGCAATTCGGGCATGGTGGTAGAAACGCGCCCAGAGGATTTAGACGGTGAATTGGCACCCTTTATGACCGAAGCCATGGCCGACGGAACCTTTGCTGAAACGCATCAAGACATGAACGACCCTACCAATCCCTTACGTATGATGTACTTCCAAGAGGCACTCGAAAAGGCTTGTTGGCAACAGGGCAACCGCAGCCAAACGGCTCCAGCACAACGCATGGCTGACTTTGTAAACGGACGCTTGAGTTACGACTTGCCTCGTTCGAGCTATACGCCAGGACTGGTTTCATCTCCCCTACACTTCTGGATGCCACGCTTTATCACCTCACGTCTGATTGAGGGTTTTAATGCTTTTGGGCGTCGCAGTCGTGGTTTCTTAACAAACGAAGCAATCTTGATAGCTGCCGAAACGCGCACTTCATCTCCCGTCCGCATATTGCGTGACAATGAGACACTCTGCCACGTAACCGTTCGTGGCCTCTACCCTTGTGGTGAAGGTGCTGGTTACGCTGGTGGCATCGTGAGTGCAGCGATTGATGGTGAACGTTGTGCCGAAGCGGCGGCTAACGCATAATAAGGTAGGTAAATAGGGGCTATAACGAATCGTGAGGCCCAATTGCAGTTTGTACATATCTTTAAACGCAATATTACCCACACGAATCAACATAGACCCCGTAAATATCTTTGCACGGATTCTATTTATGTTATGGGGGGGCTAAAAATTCTGTTTTTAGAACACCCCTATCATGTGAAATGAAAGCGAATAGTTACAATCTAAACCAAAAAGCTCTGCAACATATTTTGTACGTTGCAGAGCTTTCATGTTAAAGGGGTTATTTGCCTTTGCAGCAGCTCTTTTGAGCTTCCTTTTGCTGCTTGCAAGCCTTCTTGCAAGCTTTTTTCTTTTTCTTGCAGTCCTTCTTGCTTTTCTTGCAGTCCTTCTTATCCTTCTGGCAGCATTCAGTCTTTTCCTTCTTGCAGCAGTCGCCCTTCTTTTCGGGGCATTGTGCACTAACTGAGAGTGCAAAGACGGCCGTAAGGGCCATCAGCATAAACTTCTTCATGTGTGTTCTATAGGTTTATGGGTTTAACATGTCTATTATAATCGGTTACAAATATAGCGACAAAATTGAAAAGTCAATCTTGTCGCTATGGCTATTTACGTTTTTAATAGGCTATTTAACCCTTTTATGCATTTTCGCTATCTTCTTGGCGCAGCTTCTGGAGCAAATCCAAGGCTTTGTTTTCGGCTGCTTCCATGATTTCACGTTCGCCTGGACCTTTGTCGTTAATGCCAACAAGGTGAAGTATGCCGTGAATAATGACACGATGCAATTCGTCGTCATAGGTTTTATTGAACAATTCTGCATTGGTGCGCACTGTATCAAGGCTGATAAACAAGTCGCCACTCAACATGTCGCCTTCGCAATAGTCGAAGGTTATAATATCAGTGAAGTAATCGTGCTTTAAATACTGTCGATTAACTTCTAATATCTTGTCGTCATTACAAAAGACGTAGGCCACCTCACCCACTCGCTTACCATACGAAGCGGCTACAGCACGTACCCACTTGGTGGTTTCACGATGCGATATTTCTGGCATCTTTACGTCAATAACGTTATAGGTTATCATTGGATAAGTTTAATGAGTTTGTGAGTTTAATGAGTTTATGAAGTTTAGGGAAATTCAAAGTTCTCATTAAACTTATTAAACCCATAAACTCATTAAACTCATTATTCGAATAGGCTCCCTTCCCCACTACTTGACGGGCCATACATACTGCGACCAAGGTGTTTGTAAGCCAATTCCGTTACTTCACGGCCTCGGGGAGTGCGACGAATAAAGCCCTCTTTGATTAAGAAAGGTTCGTACACCTCTTCAACCGTACCTGCATCTTCGCCAATAGCGGTAGCAATGGTGGTAATACCCACAGGGCCACCTTTGAACTTGTCGATGATGGTCAGGAGTATTTTGTTGTCAATCTCGTCCAATCCGTACCTGTCAATATTAAGTGCTTCAAGGGCAAAGTTGGCTATTTCGGTGTCAATACGTCCCGTTCCTTTCACTTGCGCAAAGTCGCGAACGCGGCGCAATAAAGCATTGGCTATACGAGGCGTTCCGCGTGAGCGGCTAGCAATTTCGCTGGCAGCCTCAGCGTCAATGGGAACTTTCAAAATGTTAGCCGAACGCGTAATGATGCGTTGCAACGTTTCTGCATCATAATACTCTAAGTGGAGATTGATACCAAAACGTGCACGCAAGGGCGCAGTAAGCAAACCGCTTCGAGTTGTTGCGCCAACGAGGGTAAACGGACTTAGGTCTATCTGAATACTTCGCGCCGCTGGCCCCTTATCTATCATAATGTCTATGCGATAGTCCTCCATAGCCGAATAGAGGTATTCCTCAACGACAGGCGATAAGCGGTGAATCTCATCGATGAATAACACGTCATTGGGTTCGAGACTGGTCAACAAACCTGCTAAGTCACCAGGTTTGTCGAGCACAGGACCTGAGGTGAGTTTAAATCCTACTCCCAATTCGTTAGCAATAATGTTTGAGAGCGTGGTTTTACCCAATCCAGGAGGACCATGTAGTAAGGTGTGGTCAAGCGGTTCGCCACGATATTTAGCAGCCTCAACGAATATGCGCAAATTGTCAACGACCTTACGTTGTCCGCTAAAGTCGTCAAACTTTAGTGGGCGCAGTGCGTTTTCAAAGTCGCGTTCTGAAGCCGAGGGAGCTGACTGCTCCGCGCGTATGTCAAAAGTATCTTCGTTCATTCAACTTTTTGTTACTTCTTGTCTGACAACTGGAGTATTGTTATACGTCTTCGAAGTCAACGTATTCTCCTTCGTTTTTGTCAAATATCTTATTGCTTCGTTTTTGGCGTGAGTTAGGATTACCCTCATGATGCGCATTGCCTGATGTCGTGTGGTTATAAGAAGTTTCGCCAGCGCTATATGGGTTTTGACGCTGCGAAGCGTTGGGGCGATGGGCTGTACTACCACCAAAGAGCGTACTCAGAAAGTTACGCCCTGCTCTTATAAACGAGAAAGCAAAACTTAATAGGATAAATATAAAGCCAAAAATGAAGATGAAAAGGCATCCGAGAAAATGCATAATGTCTTTTTGTTGCGTAAAATGGGGTTAATAATCGGTGAATGAAAGAGCGCAAAACGTTCTCTCTTCACTTTTTTAGGCAACAATCGTGCCAACACAACGCATAAAGTGCTTAATTATTTATAATCACTATATAGATTGTTAGCGATTGAGGTAAGCACATAAAGCACAATTACGGCGGCAAATCCTGTCAATCCTAATATAGCAAGTAATAAAATGCTTGCTGCTATAAAGCCATAGCGCAACTCATTGCCTTGCCAACCATACGACTTAAACTTTAGCGCAAACATCGGTATCTCTGCTATGAGCAACCAACTTGCCACTAACACTCCTACTATGAGCAAGGCTGCGTAAACTTCATAGGGCATTAGCTCTGGATTGAACTGAACGGAAGCAGCCAACGATGTCCAAAAAAGAGCATTGGCAGGAGTTGGAAGTCCGATGAATGTAGTCGTTTGGCGCTCGTCTAAGTTGAACTTTGCCAAGCGCAAGGCCGAAAAGGCCGCCATAATAAAGGCCGCGTATGGCAATAGCTGTCCTAATAAAGGTAGGCCAAACAGAGGTGCGTCATTATTCAAAGAGTTTATCAAAGAATACACCACGGCCGATGGAGCAAAGCCAAAGGTAATATCGTCGGCCAATGAGTCTAACTCCTTACCTATAGGTGACGATACGTGTAGCAGTCGGGCTGCAAAGCCGTCAAAGAAATCGAACACAGCACCTATCACTACAAATAGCAATGCTAACTGATAGTCGGACTGAAAGGCCCAATAGGTGGCAACGCAACCTGATATGAGGTTGCAGCAAGTAAGCGTATTTGGAAAATGTTTTTTCATACGTGAGCTTATTCAATATTTTACATTGTGGGGCAGGCTTCCAGCCCATGCGCATTTTATCGCATTTCATCTCAGGCTGGAAGCCTGCCCCTTGTTAGGACTTTTTATGTTGCTTCCTATAATTGATTGACTATTTATTTCAACTTTGCGATAACCGTTTGGTTACCTACGGTGGCTTGTCCCATATGTACCAAGACTTCTGTACCCAAAGGCAAGTAAACGTCTACACGTGAGCCAAACTTGATGAAGCCCATGTGTTCGTCGAAGTAGCATTCCTCGTCTTCACGAGCATAGGTAACGATGCGGCGTGCTACAGCCCCTGCGATTTGGCGTACCAACACCTCTTTGCCGTCGGGAGTCTCAATCACTACGGTCGAACGTTCATTTTCAGTACTTGCCTTTGGCAGCCATGCTTTGTGGAAGTTGCCATTGTGGTGAACCACCTTCTTGACAATACCTTCTACGGGGAACCAATTGGCATGCACGTTGGTGATAGACATAAAGATTGAAATCATCAAGCGGCGGTCGTGAAAGTATTCATTCTCGTCTACCTCTTCTATCACTACTACGCGACCATCAGCTGCGGCCAACACGGTGCCTTCCTTCTCGCCGTCGAAGAGGCGAATGGGGCAACGGAAAAAGTTGACAGCTATACCATATAATATAATGCAAACAGCTGCGTATACGTAAAAGGGCCATAAAGTAACATCGCGTAATAGGTAGTAAAGTAAGCCTCCAATAAGGATTATGGCTACTAAACTATTGCGCAATATATCATTGCCCTCGCTATGTAGTCTTACGTTTTTTATTTTATGCTTTCTTGACATGAATGATGCTTTGTTGGAGTATTTGTCGGGTGGCGAATTATCCGTTTAATTGTTAAACGACACGCTTATCGTGGCAAAGATAATAAGAAAAACTTAAAGAATAGTGGTTTTCACTCTTTAATCCACTCCTTTGAGAGTACGCTCTCTAATTCTTCGGCCGAGAGGCGAAGGCGGAAGTTGCCCTTTTCGGCAATAGAGATACCGCCCGTTTCTTCACTCACGACAATGGCTATGCAGTCGCTCTTTTGCGAAATGCCTAAAGCAGCGCGGTGGCGCAAACCGAGCGATTTGGGTATGTCGGTGTCGTGTGAAATAGGTAAAATGCAGCCTGCCGCCTTAATGCGTCCATGTGATATAATCATGGCACCATCGTGCAAGGGGGAGTTCTTGAAAAAGATGTTTTCAATTAGTCGCTGCGTGATATTGGCGTTGATTTGGTCTCCCGTAGTGATGTATTCGTTCAGTCCGACATAGCGCTCTATGATAATGAGTGCTCCCACCTTCTGTTTACCCATATTCATGCAAGCCATGACTATTGGCATTATCTCTTCGCGGTGTACGCCTGCTTCTTTATCTTTGTTCTTGCCACTGAAAAGGCGTGAGATAAAAGCCGTATTGTGACGCGCACCAATGGTGCTGAAGAAGTGTCGAATTTCTTCTTGGAATAGAATAATCAGCGCTAACGAACCTACATTGACCAACTTATCAAGAATGGTGCCCAATAGGCGCATCTCAAATATTTGTGACACAAATATCCATACTACAATAAAAACGATGATGCCACCAAAGATATTGGCTGAACTTGACTCTTTCATCAATCGGTAAATGTAGTAGAGCAGTATGGCTACCGAAAATATGTCGATAATGTCTTTTATTCCGAAACTGAACATAGGAGGGAGGGAAGGGGAAGGGAATGCGAGAATGTGCAAATGTGCAAATGTGCAAATGCGGAAATGCGGAAATGTGTAAATGCGGAAATGTGTAAATGCGGGAATGCGGAAATGTGCAAATGTGCAAATACCAGATTGTGCAAATGCAGGTATGCGGTAACGTAGAGAATTATTAAAGCGGTGTTCTAATAATTAGGGCATTCAATTTTAAGAGTATGAGGTTATAAAGTTACATCACGTTGATAATAAACAAAACTAACTTTATAACCTTAAAACGTAAAACTGAAAATTACCACTCCTTCATTTCCATAACGATGCGCTTGGCTTCAACGGCCTCTTTTACATCGTGGACGCGCAAGATGTGTGTTCCCTTCATTAAGGCAATGGTATTGAGCACGGTCGTACCATTAAGCGATGTTTGAGGGGTGCCGCCTAATAGTTTATATATCATCGACTTACGCGAGATGCCAACTAATAAGGGAAGATTGAATAGGTTGAAGTCGTCGAGGTGGTGAAAGAGTTCATAGTTATGTTCGAGCGTTTTGCCAAATCCAAAGCCAGGGTCAACAATAATATCCTTGGCTCCCATTTGACACAGACGATCAATGCGTTCAGCAAAGTAGAGCATTACTTCGCGACGCAAGTTGTCATAATGTGGAGCTTGCTGCATCGTATCGGGCGTTCCTTGCATGTGCATTAATATATAAGGTACCCCCAATCGGGCCACAGTACGAAACATTTGACGGTCCATCATGCCCCCCGAAATGTCGTTGATAATATCAGCCCCTTCTTCTTCAACACACATACGTGCCACGTCGGCGCGAAAGGTGTCAACCGAAATGGGGACTTCGGGGTAAAGCCTACGTACGACACGCAATCCGAGACGCAAGCGGTTCATCTCTTCTTCGGGCGAAACATCGTCTGCGCCCGGACGTGAAGAGTAGCCGCCAATGTCTATCATGTCTGCCCCATCGTCCATTAGTTGTTGAACACGTGCAGCGATATGTTCTTCGTCGGGGGTACGACTTTCTGCATAAAAGGAGTCAGGCGTAACGTTCAGTATGCCCATTATTTTAGGTTCGCGCAGTGAATATAACTTACCGCGCAAATTAAGCGTATGCATCATGAGGTTCTAATTTTAGGGCAAACTTACAAATTTCTTTTGATTGATTGTACGATAAAAAAGACTTTCGTACCTTTGTACTACTTAATTGTAATAAAGAAATGAGTATAGCTGAATTATACGAATTGTTTTTGCAACACCCTGTTGTAACGACCGATACACGTAACTGCCCTGAGGGGTCTATATTTTTTGCCCTTCGTGGCGAGACTTTTAATGGCAACGCTTTTGCTTTGCAGGCTCTACAAAGCGGTTGTGCTTATGCCGTAGTGGACGATGCAACGGTGGTGGGCGATGAACGTTTGATACACGTTGACGATGTATTGACCACCTTGCAACAGTTGGCGACGTATCATCGTCATCAATTACAAACGCCTGTGTTACAGATAACAGGTACCAATGGCAAAACAACAACCAAAGAACTAACCTCTGCCGTTTTGACCGAGAAGTACAACGTGCTCTATACGCAAGGCAATTTCAACAACCATATTGGTGTACCCAAGACCTTATTGCGCTTGCGTAAAGAACACGAAATCGCAGTTGTCGAGACGGGTGCCAATCACCCCGGCGAGATAGCACAACTTTCGAAGATTGTAGATGCTAATTGCGGACTCATAACGAACGTTGGTCGTGCGCATCTTGAAGGCTTTGGCTCGTTCGAAGGTGTTATCCACACCAAAGGAGAGTTGTATGATTACTTGCGTACAAAGTCTGAGAGTTTCATCTTTATTGATGGTGACAACCCATATTTAGCTCCCATTAGTAAAGGGCTTACGGCTTACACTTATGGCACCCCCGACAAGGGATATGGTGTCGAAGGCGATGTAGTGGAATGCAATCCTTATCTCAAGTTCCGCTTTCGTGTGGCAGGTGAGGCCTGGCATGAGGTGCAGACTCACTTAATTGGTGCTTACAACGTTACGAATGCTTTAGCTGCCATTGCGGTAGGTCATCACTTTGGCGTTACAGCCGAACAAGCAGCACACGCTATCGCCAACTACGTTCCGTCCAACAATCGCAGCGAAATGGTAAAGACGGCCCATAACCAATTAATTGTTGATGCCTATAATGCCAACCCCACGAGCATGAAGGCTGCGCTCGACAACTTTGCTCGTATACCCTCGGTTCACAAAATGTGTATTTTGGGTGAGATGCGCGAATTGGGTTTAGCCTCGGCTGAGGAACATAAGAAGGTAGCCGAACAAGCCCTTAGCTTGGGTTGTGAAGAAGTATGGCTCGTAGGCGAAGAGTTTCAGCCATATGCCGAGGGCGCACGCTGGTTCCCCGATGTTGAGGCGGTTAAGACGGCACTCATTGGTGGCAATCAGCCCGTCGATCGCTTGATATTAATAAAGGGGTCGAATGGTACAAAACTATTCCAATTACCCGCGTTATTATAACAGGAGTTGACGAGTCAACAAGTAGATGAATTAGTGGATTGGTCTGTTTAACTGCTTACGTTTTATATAAGCTGCTTACCAATACCCTTTTCAACTTGTTAACTCGTCATTTTGTTAACTTGTTAACTTGTCAACTTGTCAACTAAAAAGAAAAAGAAACATGAACTTTATCAAACGACTTTTATTTGCCATTAAGTCGGCATTCACTTCAACAATCGTTGGCGTATGTTCATCGCTTGTTAGTGTGTTTTACTTTGTGGTAGCTTTTGACCTCTTTTGGCGTGGCAACACTGATTGGACAACTCCTTTGCGCACCATTATATTTCATGCGCCATTATTAATTGAGGTAGTAGTTATTGTGCTTGTATTTGTTCACAATTTTACGAAGAAGAAGTTAGAACAGCAAGCCAATGTCCTAAGTGCTGCAAGCAATTCTGCTACTGAAACAACTAACGAAGTAAGCAAAGAAGCACTTGATAATACGCAGACTGCTGAGGCGACGGAACAAGCTACTGAATAAACTGTATAAACTGTATAAACTGAATATACTATTCGCACCTATAGGTTAACATTCCTTGTTCGCGGTTCGCGCGCGTACGTAATATTTACCTTCTTCGTTTTATTTGGCTTCATGTTTTATTTTCTGTTTTGAAAGCATTGATAATCAATAAGTTATAGGACTAAAACATAGGGTGCGGATGTTTCACTTTTAATTTCAGTGTTTCAGACGTGTTTCTTCGTCCATGTTTTGAAATCGCTTCGAGCATGTTTTGATTTTTCTCCCTCGGCGTTTTTTAAATGTACCGAAAATGTTTAAAATGAAACAGGATTACTGGAAAAAGTGTGTGGATATCGTAGTACAATAAAAACACTATATTGTCCGTTTATAAAGTTAAAGAACGGATAAATATGGAAAAGTACAGACTCCTTGCAGAATGCCTTTTGCTAGAACATATGTTGGACTTCTTGCACTTATCGAGGCACTGACTACCAACGAGACAACAAAACGGGCGTTCTTGTTCTGTTGCTTTACCGGATTGCGATACAGCGATGTTTCCGCACTGACATGGAAAAATATAAAACAGGCCAATGGTGGACTGGTCGTTTCCATCCAAGCCATGCAAAAGACAGGACAACAGGTAACGATACCCTTGAACCAGTCTGCGTTGAATTGGCTACCGGATAGAAACGACTGCAAGCCGGGACAAAAGGTGTTCGATATGATCTGCCTTAGTGCTTGTAACAAATGCCTCAAAAAGATGGCTTCTGCCGCAGGAATAGAAAAGAATGTCAGTTTTCATACGGCGCGTCATATTTATTTTACACTTCACACCCCATTTACGGCACTATTGTTCCATTTTACCCAAAAGGTAAGAACAAAAGTGCGGTAAATGGGGTTTTTGCGTATTTTTGTAGCCGAATAAATAGCATGTGAAACCCAAACAATAGGAGCAGAATAGCTCCTACAGTAAGCATAACGATGAATAAAAAGTTATTGTTAATACTCACACTATCAGGTTGCAGCCTATTGGCTTCGGCACAAACGGTGCTTTCGCTTGACAGTTGCCGTGCCCTGGCGCTGCGCAACAACAAAGAGTTGGCGCAAAGCAGAGTGAAAATAGAAAAGACAGGATGGGATCGTAAAGCGGCCCATACCAACTATCTGCCCAAAGTGTCACTTACCGCAGGCTATATGCGTTCGGGCGATGAAATATCATTGCTCAGTTCTGACCAAAAGAGCACCTTTAATAATATGGGCACCAATTTGGTGAATGGCTTTAACGGACAGTATGCAGGACAGTTTAATACCATCTTGCAACAGGTCGTAACGAAGTATCCCGACCTCGCCCCTTTAGTGCAAGACTTTTCGCAGAAGTTGCCTCAACTGCAAGGAGCCTTAGCGCAAGCAGGTAATCAGTTTGGACATAGCATAACCGATGCTTTCCGCACCGATACACGTAATATGACGGCTGGCGTGATATTACTCACGCAACCTCTTTATATGGGTGGAAAGATAAAGGCTTACGAGAACATTACAAAGTATCAAGAACTCTTGGCCAAAGACCAACTTCGTGCGGACGAGCTCCAAGTACTGCTTGATGTTGATAAAGCCTATTGGCAAGTTGTCTCGTTGGCCAATAAGCGCAAGCTGGCAGTGAGCTATCGCGATATGTTAGCCCACCTCGATGCTGATGTTGTGAAGATGATCAACGAAGGTGTGGCCACAAAGAGCAATGAACTCTCTGTCAGCGTAAAACTCAATGAGGCAGAAATGACACTTATGAAGGTGGATGACGGATTGACACTTTCGCGAATGTTGCTTTGCCAACTCTGTGGTTTGCCTCTTGAGAGTGCACCAACATTGGTTGACGAAGAGAATGCCGACCTGCCCACTGTAGCTGAAAACGTTACGCCTGATGTGCAAACGGCCTACGCCAATCGTGCCGAAATAGCTCAACTCACTACAGCACAAAATATCTATGCTGAGAAGGCAAAGGTAGAGCGAGCAGCCGTATTGCCTCAGTTGGCACTGACGGGTGGATATATGATTTCCAACCCCAACGTGTTTAATAGTTTTGAAAAGAAGTTTCGAGGCACTTGGGCCGTTGGTGTCATGCTAAAAGTGCCAGTTTGGAATTGGGGCGAAACGAAGTATAAGGTGCGTGCTGCACGCGCTGAGGCTTCAATGGCCGCACTCAAGACCGACGAGGCAAAGGAAAAGATTGAGTTGCAAGTCAACCAAGAGGCCTTTCGCGTAAATGAAGCCAATCGAAAACTCACGCTTAGTCTAAAGAACTTAGACAAAGCCGAGGAGAACCTTCGCACCGCACAAGTAGGTTTCAAAGAAGGCGTAACGACCACTTCTGACCTACTCGCAGCCCAAACCGCTTGGCTGCAAGCGCATAGTGACAAGATTGATGCACAAATTGACATTAAACTCAGCCGTGCCGCCTATAATAAGGCGTTAGGACGGTAGTGAATGTGCAAATGCATGGTTAATGGGAAAATGTGCAAATGTGCAAATGGTCGCCTTTTGTGGCAGAGTTTTCTCATTAAACTCATTAAACTCATTCAACTCACTCAACTTATTAAACCAATAAACTTATTAAACTCATAAACCTTCTCTTCCATGCGACAGAAAGCAAACTTTATTCCTGCTATCTTGATTATGGCGGGCATTATCATATTAGTAATTATAGGTAGTCTGTATGCCTTCGACAACGAACCCGATACGATACAAGGACAGGCTGATGTGACAGAATATCGCGTTTCAAGCAAAGTGCCGGGTCGGGTGCTCAAGTATATGGTCAAAGAAGGTGACTACGTTCATGCCGGTGACACTTTGGCTATACTCGAAGCACCCGAAGTGAGTGCGAAACTTACCCAAGCACAAGCAGCTGAGGACGCTGCAGCAGCTCAAAATCGTAAGGCTGAAAAGGGCGCTCGCCAAGAGCAAATAGCAGGTGCTTACGAAATGTGGCAAAAGGCTAAGGCCGGTGTCGACATTGCTGAGAAATCATACGCTCGCGTAAAGCGTCTATATGACCAAGGCGTAATGACGGCTCAAAAGTTAGACGAAGTAACAGCACAACGCAATGCAGCCATTGCTACCGAACGCGCTGCCAAGTCGCAATACGACATGGCCAAAAATGGGGCAGAACGTGAAGACAAAGAGGCTGCTGCCGCTTTGGTGAATCGTGCCAAGGGTGCCGTAAGCGAGGTAAACTCTTATATCAAAGAGACCGTTTTAGTGGCTTCGGCTGACGGAGAAGTGACCGACATCTTCCCTCAAATCGGTGAGTTGGTAGGTACGGGCGCACCGATTATGAACGTAGCCTTGATGAACGATATGTGGGTCACCTTCAGCATTCGCGAAGACCATTTAGCTAACTTCAAGATGAATCAAACCTTCAAGGCTACCATTCCGGCTTTGAACAATAAGGAGGTAACTCTCAAGGTGTATTATATGAAGGACCTCGGTTCGTACGCTGCATGGAAGGCTACGAAGACGACAGGTCAATTCGATATGAAAACGTTTGAAGTAAAAGCCTCTCCCGTTCAGAAAGTAGAAGGCTTGCGTCCTGGCATGAGTGTAATCCTTTCCCCTCAATCAAAATAAAACGTCTGTGATTATGAATGGTGGAATATTGAGTAGAGAGTGGAAGCGCATGGCCACACACCCTATTTATCTCTTTTGTATGGTGTTGGCTCCGCTCTTCTGCTACTACTTCTTCACTTCGCTGATGAGGCAAGGCTTGCCCGAAAGTTTGCCCATGGGATTGGTTGATGAGGACCATACCACCACCACGCGCAACTTAGCACGCAACTTAGATGCCTTTCAGATGAGCGATATCACGCAGGAGTATCCCAACGTGACGGAGGCACGCCGTGCAGTACAGAAGGGCGACATTTATGGCTTCTACCTCATACCGCATGGCACAACCAAACAGGCGCAGTTGCAGCGCATACCTACAGTGTCGTTCTATACCAACTACTCTTACCTCGTAGCAGGCTCGTTGCTCTATCGCGATATGCGTATGATGTCGGAGTTGGCCTCAGGGGCGGCTTCACGCACGGTGCTTTATGCCAAGGGGGCTACCGAACGACAAGCCATGGCTTACTTGCAACCTATAGTGATTGATATGCATGCCGTTGGCAATCCTTGGCTGAACTACAACATCTATTTGTCGAACATCATCATACCCGGTATGTTGGGCATCTTTATCTTTATGGTGACGGTGTATAGTTTGGGCTCGGAGTTAAAGTTCAATACGGCCGACGAACTCATGGCCTCGTCGAACGACTCTATCATCGTAGCCCTCACGACGAAACTCTTGCCCCACACCCTTGTCTTTCTATTGATGGGCACGTTGTATGTACTGCTGCTTTATGGCTATTTACACTTCCCTTGCAATTGTGGCATCTCGCGTATGTGGTGCGTCATGGCCCTGTTCGTGTTGGCTTGCCAAGGCTTAGGTGTATTTATGTTTACCATGTTGCCCACCCTGCGTATGGGCCTCTCGTTCGCTTCCCTTTGGGGCGTTATATCGTTCAGCATATCGGGCATGTCATTTCCCGTAATGGCCATGCACCCCATATTACAAGGCTTGTCATACCTCTTCCCCTTGCGCCATTACTATCTGTTGTATGTCAATAGTGCGCTTGACGGTTACCTCTTAGCCAACGCATGGCCCTTCGTCTTAGGCATGGTAGGCTTTATGGTGCTGCCCATACCCTTCTTAGGCCGATTGAAGAAGGTTATGAAAACGTATGCTTATGAACCATAGAAATGTGCAAATGTGCAAATGTGAGAATGTGCAAATGCTTCGTTAATGTGCAAATGCTTCGTTAATGTGCAAATGCTTTGTTAATGTGCAAATGTGAGAATGTGCAAATGTGCAAATGGACGCCTTTGTTTGCGCAGTTCTTTAAAAATAGCAAGACAAGGTAACCATTTGCACATTCTCACATTTGCACATTAATGAAGCATTCTCACATTTGCACATTCTCACATTTGCACATTTCCTGCACATTTGCACATTTCCCGCGCATTTCCCGCGCATTTACACATTAAATAACTCGTACTATGTTCAACTTCCGACAGTCACTTTCCGACTTTAACTACATATTTCGTGAAGAGTTGAAGACGATACTCCGCGATAAGGGCGTTATCATCTTCTTCTTTCTCGTGCCCTTAGGTTATCCCCTACTCTACACGTTTATTTACACCAACGAGGTAGTGCGTGAAGTGCCAATCGCCGTGGTCGACAACTGTCGATCAACGCAGAGTCGCACTTATTTGCGTCACCTTGATGCCTCGCCCGATGTGAAGATAATCTCCTATTGTGCCAATATGAATGAGGCCAAAAGTTTGATAAAACATCGTGAGGCTTATGGTGCCGTCAACATACCACGCGACTTTACCGACCGACTCAATAAAGGCGAACAGGTGTATGTAAGTGCCTTTGCCGACATGAGCGGCATGCTCTATTATAAGAGTGTACTCACGGCCAACACCAACGTTAGTTTGGCCATGAATGCCGACATCAAGGTAAAGCGCGCTGGAGGTACGACAACACAGCAAGACCTCGTAGCCGAGCACCCCATACAGTATGAAGAAGTATCGCTCTATAATCCACAAAACGGATTTGCCACCTTCCTCATACCTGCCGTCCTGATGCTCATCATTCAGCAAACCCTCTTATTAGGCGTAGGCATGGCGGCAGGTACGGCACGCGAACACAATGCTTTTCGCAATCTTGTACCCGTTGAGCGCCACAATCGAGGACTGCTTCGTATCGTGTTTGGCAAAGGTTTCGCCTATTTATTGGTGTACATTCCCCTCTGCGTGTATGTGTTGGCCATAGTGCCTCACCTCTTCCGATTAAATCAAATCGGCAATCCTTGGGACATACTCCTATTCATTACGCCCTACTTGATAGCGTGCATCTTATTCAGCATGATGGTGAGTGCCTTTGTGCGCCATCGTGAGATGTGCATCATGCTAATCGTATTCACCTCCGTACCCTTGCTCTTTATTTCCGGTCTTTCATGGCCAGGAAGTGCCGTGCCAGCAGGGTGGAAAGCAGTGAGTTACGTTTTTCCCTCAACGTTTGGCATTAATGGTTTCGTAGCCATTAACAATATGGGGGCCGACTTAGGCGATGTCAAGCACGATTGGTACATGCTTTGGGTGCAAGCTTTCATTTATTTAATTGCCACTTGTGGTGTCTACAAAGCCAGCATCACTCGAGCTCGCCAGAAGACGATTGATGCGTGGCGCAGGAAGGATAAAGGGTAAAAATCAACATCAATGAGATTGTAAAGTTTTAGATTTTGTAAACTGCAATTGGGCCTCACCCCCTAACCCCCTCTCCTTAAGGAGAGGGGGAACAAGTCACCTTTTCTTGCTCATTTTCAGGAAATATCTCAAGCAAAAAACTGGGGAGGAAAAGGTAACTTCATCCCCCCTCTCCTCAAGGAGAGGGGGGTAGGGGGTGAGGCCCAATTGCAGTTTTTCAGACTTTCATTTTGCATTGCGCTCGCCTTGCAGTATCTTTAGATAAGATACGCGGCGGCTCGGCAATGCGAAATGAAAGTTTTCAGACTTTCATTTTGCATTGCGCTCGCCTTGCAGTATCTTTGCACCTAAAATTAAGAACGTCATGACAGATAATACGACAAATCACAATAATCCGAATGAAGAGAGCATGGTTGTAAATGGTCGCCGACTCTCTATTGAGGAATATCTTGACCAAGACGAGAAGAAAGACTTGCTGCGATTGCTTACAGCAGGTTCTGTAGACGACGGTAAGTCAACCCTTATCGGCCGTTTACTCTTCGACTCTAAGAAACTTTACGAGGATCAACTTTCTGCACTCGAACGCGACTCACAACGTGTGGGTAATGCGGGGGCAGGACAGATAGACTATGCCTTATTGTGCGATGGCTTAAAAGCTGAACGCGAACAGGGTATCACTATCGATGTGGCCTATCGCTACTTTTCTACCAATAAGCGTAAGTTTATCATTGCCGACACTCCGGGACACGAACAGTATACGCGCAACATGATTACGGGTGGATCTACAGCCAACCTCGCAATCATCTTGGTTGATGCTCGTACGGGCGTAATTACGCAGACGCGTCGTCATACGTTCTTGTGCTCGCTGCTTGGCATTAAGCACTTGGTGTTGGCCGTTAATAAAATGGACCTCGTTGACTTTGACGAAAAAGTTTATAATAAGATTGTGTCGGACTTTGAAGCTTTTATCAAAACGTTCGACATTCCTGACGTGCGCTGCATTCCCCTTTCTGCCCTTCAAGGTGACAATGTCGTTGAACGCAGTGAGCGCACTCCGTGGTATGACGGTCCCGCTTTGCTTGAGTTCTTGGAAACGGTTCATATTGGCAATGACCATAATCTCAAGGATTTCCGTTATCCCGTGCAGTACGTGTTACGCCCCGACCTCGACTTCCGCGGCTTCTGCGGAAAGATTGCAAGCGGCGTAGTGCGTAAAGGCGATGAGGTAATGGCTCTTCCTTCAGGCAAACGCAGCCACGTAAAGCGCATCGTTACTTACGACGGCGACTTAGACTATGCTTTTCCCCCTCAATGCGTAACGTTGCAATTAGAGGACGAAATAGACATCTCACGTGGTGAGATGTTGGTTCACCCTGATAATGTGCCTAACATAGGTCGTCACTTCGAGGCCATGTTGGTATGGATGGACGAACAACCGATGGACGTTAATAAGTCGTTCTATCTGAAACAGACGACTAATACGAGCCGTTGCCGTATTGACCACTTTGCTTATAAAGTGGACGTCAATACGCTTGAGAAGAGCGAGGTAGACCACCTCGAACTCAACGAAATAGGCCGTGCCGTGATTGTAAGTTCAAAGGAACTCTTCTTCGATGCTTATAAGGACAATAAGCCAACGGGGGCTTTCATCTTGATAGACCCTATTACCAACAACACGTCATGCGTGGGCATGATTCTAGGTCCTGTAGCAGAAGAAGAGCTTCACTCTGACGATGCACTGCCTACACTCGACTTGCCTAAGTTGGGCATTGCCCCAGAACATTATGAGGCCATCGATAAGGCCGTGAAAGAATTGAGCCGTCAAGGCATTGAAGTGCGTGTGCGCCGCTAAAGGCATACGCTGCTAAATGGTGTGCGAATGTGTAAATCTCTCATTTTACACATTCGCACAACTGCATTCTACCCATTCCATCTCCTAAAAACATCAAAATCAACTATATGAAAGCCCTAAAAGAACGTATTCTTCGCGACGGAAAATGCTTTGAAGGAGGCATTTTGAAAGTAGATAACTTTATTAATCATCAGATGGACCCTATCTTGATGAAGTCAATGGCCGTAGAGTTTGTGCGCCGCTTTGCAAGTACAGACATCAACAAGATTATTACGGTTGAGGCCAGTGGCATAGCTCCTGCTATTATGGTGGGCTATTTACTCGAACTCCCAGTCGTTTTTGCTAAGAAGAAGACTCCCAGCACAATGGAACACATGCTGGCTACTAAAGTTTTTTCGTTTACCAAACAACGTTCCTACGACGTATGTGTGAGCAGTGACTACTTGTGCAAAGGTGATAAAGTATTGTTCATCGATGACTTCTTAGCTAATGGTAACGCGGCTAAAGGCATCATCGACCTCGTGCAACAAGCTGGTGCAGAACTCAAGGGCATGGGCTTCTTGATAGAGAAAGCCTTCCAACATGGTGGTGACGAGTTGCGTGGCATGGGTATTCATGTAGAATCATTGGCCATAATTGAAAGCCTTGACAACTGTGAAATCAAGATAAAAGAAGATGGCCACGACAGATAAAACTTCTCCAACCGTCCAATCAGATAGTACTAAACCCAATGGCCTCATATATGGTTTGAACGACCGCCCACCTTTGCGCGAAACGTTCTTTGCCGCACTGCAGCACTTGTTGGCTATCTTTGTAGCCATTATCACGCCCCCGCTCATTATCGCCAGTGCCATACAATTAGATCAAGAGACGACAAGCTTCTTGGTGAGTATGTCACTCATGGTGTCGGGCGTAGCTACGTTTATTCAGTGCCGCAGATTGGGTAAAATCGGTTGCGGCTTGTTGTGTATTCAAGGCACCAGTTTTTCGTTTATCGGTCCGATTATCACAGCCGGCCTTGCGGGTGGACTACCAGCCATATTTGGAGCAACGGTAGCAGGATCCGTGGTTGAAATGTTTGTCAGTCGCATACTGAAATATGCACGACGCATCATCACGCCTCTTGTCAGTGGCATCGTTGTTACACTCATTGGCATGAGCCTTATCAAAGTGGGCATTATTTCTTGCGGCGGTGGCAACGCCTCCGCTCCCGACTTTGGTTCGCTTCAAAACATAGGCATTGCCCTCATGGTGTTAGTGCTTATCATCATCTTTAATCGCAGCAGCAATCGCTTCCTGCGCATGGGTTCCATCGTTATCGGATTGATAGTAGGTTATGCCGTATCATGGTGGTTAGGCATGGTCGATTTTAGCTCCATTCAGAGCTATGCCGGAATTAATTATCCACAACCCTTTAAGTACGGACTTTCGTTTGATTTCTCATCGATATTAGGATTGGGCCTTGTTTACCTCATCACTTCAATTGAAGCGTATGGTGACATTACCGCCAATTCACTCATATCGGGTGAACCCGTTGAGGGAGAAACGTTTATTCAGCGTGCCGAGGGGGGTATCTTAGCAGACGGTTTTAACTCTATGATAGCTGGTCTGTTTTTCTCTTCATTCCCCAATAGCATCTTTGCGCAAAACAACGGTATGATACAACTCACGGGAGTAGCAAGCCGCTATGTAGGCTATTTCATTGCAGCATTGCTTGTCATTTTAGGAATATTTCCTGCTATTGGCAATGTATTCTCGCTAATGCCTGCTCCCGTCTTGGGAGGTGCTACCTTGTTAATGTTTGGCACAGTGGCCGCAGCTGGCATACGTATCATTGCATCTCAAACTATCAACCGCAAAGCTACACTTGTAATGGCCATTAGCTTTGCTATGGGACTGAGCGTAGAAATGGTACCCGACATTTTGAAGCAATTACCCGATAGCTTACAAAGCATCTTCTCATCTGGTATCACTACAGGCGGACTTACCGCTATTATTACAAATATGGTGATACGGATTAAGGAATAGAGGCCTCTCCCCTACCCCCTCTCCCATAGGGGAGGGGTTAGGGGGTAAGGCCCAATTGCAGTTTGTTTGAATCCAGAACTTATATACATTATCTATTACAACCTTTTGCTACTACTACGAATTATCAGCTAGGGTGTACAGTTTTATGTTCCGATTTTTACACATATAAGTGTTTCAAGTTTAGGATTATAAACTGCAATTTGTCGAACACTTGGGGCGCGGGCTTTCCTGCACGCGCGAGCAAAATG
>JBNMKQ010000021.1:0-22548 GCA_050874425.1 Alloprevotella sp. | reverse complement strand
GTGCAGTTTGTTCCTTTGTTCGAGCGAGCATAGCGGGCTATGCGATCGAGAACAAAGGAACAAAATGCGCCCCAAGAGAGTGCTTTTGATATAAGCTAATTGTGAGCATCTAAATATAAACTAATTTTGAACACCTACTTACTTACCCATGAATAAGACATTTACTTACGATGAGGCCTATCGTGCCTCACTTGAATACTTTGAAGGTGACGAATTAGCCGCCCGCGTGTGGGTGAACAAATATGCCATGAAGGATTCCTTTGGCAATATATTTGAATGTTCACCACGCGACATGCACCACCGCATCGCGCGTGAGATAGCACGTATCGAACAGAAATACGCCAACCCTGTGAGCGAAGAAGAAGTGTTTCGTATGCTCGACCACTTCCGTTACCTCGTTCCTGCAGGTTCACCGATGACAGGTATCGGCAATGATCATCAGATAGCTTCCCTCTCCAACTGTTTCGTAATTGGCATCGACGGCAATGCAGACTCCTATGGTGCTATAATGAAGTTAGATGAGGAACAAGTGCAACTTATGAAGCGTCGTGGTGGCGTAGGACACGACCTCTCAGGCATACGCCCTAAGGGATCACCCGTCAAAAATTCCGCTCTTACCTCAACAGGCATAGTGCCCTTTATGGAGCGTTACAGCAACTCTACTCGTGAGGTAGCACAAGATGGGCGTCGTGGTGCCTTGATGTTGAGCATCTCCGTACGCCACCCCGAGGCAGAGGATTTCATTGATGCCAAGATGACCGAAGGCAAGATAACGGGTGCCAACGTCAGTGTAAAACTCGATGACGAGTTTATGCGCTGCGCCATCGAAGGACGGCCCTATCACCAGCAGTTCCCCATCGATGATAGCGCCCCCGTTATGTTAGAAAAAGACATTGACGCCACCGCTTTGTGGAAGAAAATTGTACACAATGCATGGAAAAGTGCGGAGCCTGGTGTGCTCTTCTGGGATACAATTCTGCGTGAAAGCATACCCGACTGCTATGCCGACCTCGGGTTCCGTACCGTTAGTACCAATCCTTGTGGCGAAATACCCCTCTGCCCCTACGATAGCTGTCGCCTATTGGCTATCAACCTTTACAGCTATGTAAAGCACCCCTTCACGCCAGAGGCTACGTTCGATTTCGAACTCTTCAAAGAACACGTCACGTTGGCACAACGCTTTATGGACGATATCATCGACCTCGAACAAGAGAAGATTGACCATATCATAGCTAAAATAAAGAGCGATCCACAGACCGATGAGGTAAAACATACAGAACTCCACCTTTGGGAGAAGATTAAGTACAAGACGGCGCAAGGTCGTCGTACTGGTGTAGGCATTACTGCTGAGGGTGACATGATAGCCGCTTTAGGACTGCGTTATGGCACAGAGGAGGCAACCGAAATGGCCGTGAAAGTGCAGCGCACCTTGGCGCTTACAGCCTATGCTTCCAGTGTGACAATGGCACGGGAACGTGGCGCGTTTAGTATATACGATGCTGACCGTGAAGCGAATAATCCCTTCATACTGCGCATTAAAGAACAGGCCCCCGAACTTTATGCCGACATGGTAAAGTATGGTCGTCGCAATATCGCTTGTTTGACGATTGCCCCTACAGGCACTACAAGCCTTATGACGCAGACCACCTCTGGCATCGAACCCGTATTCATGCCCGTCTATATGCGTCGCCGCAAGGTTAACCCCAATGATACCAATGTACACGTCGACTTTATGGACGAGACGGGCGACTGCTTCGAAGAGTATATCGTCTATCACCCCAAGTTCCTCACATGGATGAAGGCGCAAGGACTCGATACAGAGAAACGTTATACGCAAGACGAGATAAACGAACTCGTGGCACGATCTCCTTACTATAAAGCCACGGCCAATGACGTTGATTGGTTGATGAAGGTGCGTATGCAAGGAGCTATCCAGAAGTGGGTAGACCATAGCATTAGTGTGACGGTCAACTTGCCCAACTCTGTCGATGAAGACCTCGTCAACCGCCTCTATGTTGAGGCTTGGAAGAGTGGCTGCAAGGGTTGCACGATTTATCGCGACGGATCCCGTGCAGGCGTATTGGTCAGCACGCAGAAGACTGATAAGAAGGAGAAAAAGGAGGAGAAAGAAGCAGCTTCTGTAGGTGTGCACAAAATGCCCGTTGTTACCGAGCGACGTCCTGAAGAGTTGGAGTGTGACGTGGTGCGCTTCCAAAATAATAAGGAGAAGTGGGTGGCCTTTGTTGGACTCTTAGATGGTTATCCTTATGAGATCTTTACGGGACTACAAGATGACGAAGAGGGCATTGTATTGCCTAAGTCCGTATCGAAGGGTCGCATCGTGAAGCGCCAGTTGCCCGACGGTACGAAGCGCTATGACTTCCAGTTCCAAAACAAACGTGGTTATAAGATGACGGTAGAGGGACTGAGCGAGAAGTTTAATAAGGAGTATTGGAACTATGCCAAACTCATCTCGGGCGTGTTGCGCTATCGTATGCCGATTGAGAATGTGATAAAGCTTGTCAATTCTTTGCAACTGGAGAGCGAAAACATCAATACGTGGAAGGTCGGCGTGAGTCGTGCCTTGAAGAAGTATGTGGTGGACGGCACAGAGGCGAAGGGACAGAAATGCCCGAACTGTGGCCACGAATCGTTGGTTTATCAAGAGGGTTGCCTTATCTGCAAGCATTGTGGCGCTAGCCGTTGCGGATAGAAACTTAAATGAACATTAACGAATCATTAACGAGAAAAATTAATGTAATTATCCATTAATTATTTCATTATTTTTTTGGCTCTATAACGAATCATGTGGGTAATAATTGCGTTTAATAACAGATACGAACTTCAATTTGTCGAAGAGAACAAAAAAGATTAATGAATCGATTAACGAAAAAGATTAATGGAAAGATTAATGATAGATTAATGAAGCATTAATGTTAACAAAAGCGCGTAGCGCAAAAAAACTTTACGTTACGCGCTTCGCGCTTAGTTTTAAACATTAATGTTTCATTAATCTATCATTAATCTTTTCATTAATCTTTGTCTGTTCGATAAATTACAGTTTTACCCACACTATTCGTTATAGAGCCACAATTCACCTTTTCTTGCTCATTTTCAAGAAATATATCAAGCAAGAAACTGGGGAAAAAAAGGTAACTTCATTCCCCCTCTCCTAAAGGAGAGGGGGTTAGGGGGTGAGGCCAAATTGCAGTTTATGAAACAGATGTTACAAATATCAATGCCTGAGATGCGGTTTTACGCCTATCATGGTGTATTGCCACAGGAACGAGAGGTGGGGGGCGACTATCGACTCTCACTCCTATTATATATAGATACAAAAGATGCCCACCAAGCCCTCTATCATGACGACTTGACGGCGACGGTTAATTATGCCGAAGTGTACGACCTCGTGCGGTGTGAGATGCAACGTCCTACACAACTGTTGGAAGCCTTGGCTGCTCGCATCGCACAATCGTTGCTACGTCACTTTAGCTTATTGCGTCAGGTTGATGTAAAGGTGACAAAGTGTATGCCCCCTATAGCGGGTTTTGATGGACAAGGAGTAAGCGTTGCTTATAGCCAACGTCGCGAGATGGCTGTTTGGGACTTTGACGGCACCATAGCCGATACGGCAAAGGGTATCGTCGCTACGATGACGGCTACATTCGAACGAATGTCCTTCACCATTCCAACGCCGTCTGCTATCTGTGCGACTATTGGGCTGCCCTTGCTCGATAGCATCGCTCAGTTGGCACACTTGCCATTGGACAGTGAAGAAGTAAAGCAAGCCACAGAACTTTATCGTGTATTGTTTGAACAGATAGGTACGGCCAATATAACCTTATTTGAAGGCATAGCTGATGAGATGCTTCGCCAACGTGAGGCAGGAATGTACGTAGCTATTGCCACCAGTCGAGGTCATCAGTCGGTTGATGAACTTTGTCGTAAGTTAGGCATTCGTCATCTTATAGACTACATCGTGGCGTGTGAGGACGTTCATACGCATAAGCCCGATCCTACTCCTGTGCTTCATCTCTGTCAAGTAATGAACGTTCTTCCGTCAGATACTACTGTGATAGGTGACACTACGTATGATATCGAAATGGGTAGACGTGCTCATGCAGGTTGTTGCATTGGCGTTAGTTGGGGAAACCATACACCCGAACAACTCCTTGCTGCAGGGGCAGACAAAGTGGTGGATAACATAAATGAACATTAACAAAAAAGATTAATGATAGATTAATGGAAAGATTAACGAAAAAGATTAATGATAGATTAATGAAACATTAATGCTTAAAACTAAGCGCGAAGTGCGTAACGTAAAGTTTTTTTGCGCTACGCGCTTTTGTTAACATTAATGTTTCATTAATCTATCATTAATCTTTCCATTAATCTTTTTCGTTAATCGATTCATTAATCTTTTTTTGTTCTCTTCGACAAATTGCAATTGGGCCTCACCCCCTAACCCCCTCTCCTTGAGGAGAGGAGGGACTGAAGTTACCTATTTATCCCCAGCTTCTTGCTTGAGATATATCCTGAAAATGAGCAAGAAAAGGTGACTTGTCCCCCCCTCTCCTCAAGGAGAGGGGGGTAGGGGGTGAGGCCCAAAAGTCCTCCTAACCATAAGAGTGGGGGCTAACGAAGAAGGCAAGCAAATGATTTATTTGCTTGCCTTTGTCTTTTCACTGCTATATAATCCTCTTTTGCATGAAAAAGTATATTAGGATAAATCATGTAGCATGACTTTACTTACTGTCCTAGGTTGAATTTTACAATTCCTTTCACAAATGCCTTTATGATAAGCTCTGTCGTATTACTCGCATTAAACTTAGAGAGTAAATGCGCCTTGTGCGTATTAATCGTGTTTACGCTCACGTTGAGGTTGACAGCAATCTCGTGTGCTCTCAGTCCGCGTGCCAATTGGCAGAGCACATTGTGCTCTTGTTGCGTTAAGTGGCTGCCCGATTCTGGAATGTGCATCTCAATGTGGCGCACCAACTGCTGAAATCGTTTGCAAAAGTAGTTATCACCCCGTGCTATGCTGCGCACAGCTAAACATAACTCATCTACATCGCAACTCTTAAATACTACACCATCCGTGTCAGACTGCATGATAGCATTAATGTGCCATATCTCCTCGTGAGAGGTGTATACCATTGTGCGTACCTCAGGCTCCATGGTCTTAACTTTCGCTATCAAGTCAATACCAGAACCGTCGGGGAGGTCGAGATCGACAATGCACAAGTCAAAGTGTTGCTCCGCCTCGAGCAATTGCGTGGCATCGTGCAGTGTAGAGCTCACGACCACCTTGTCCACTTCAGGCATGCGCTGCAAGCATACTTTCAGCCCTTCAAGTAGTATGACATGGTCGTCGCAAATGAGTATGTTAATCTTTGGGGTCATATATATAATATTGTCGTGTTTTTTTAAAATATGTTGCAAAATTATCCGTTTCCGTTTGTTCGCGTATCATTATAAATAATGATTTTGATTGACATTAGTTAGAAGCTTCTTTTTTATGTTTTGAAAAAATAGGCTCGGCAAAGCAAAATGAAACTTTGGGCCTATAACGAATCGTGTGGGTAAACTGCAATTTGTCGAAGAGAAGTGCGCCACGAATGCGCCTACGTAACGCGTGCTTTCCAGCACGCGCGTCCTAATGTTGTAAACTCAAGGAAAAAAGGTAATTTTGTGAACGAATAGTTCACCAGTGAAATCCGAAAACATCCGTGTAATAGAATTATAGCAAGAAATATCCGTGTCTCCGTGAAATCCGTGAGAGATATATAAGTGGTTAATACCCAAAACTTTAGTCTCTCACGGATTTCACGAAGACACGGATTTCTTTACGCTTTTTTACACGGATGTTTTCGGATTTCACTGGTGAACTATTCGTTCACAAAATTACCTTTTTTCCTTGAGTTTACAACATTAGGACGCGCGTGCTAGAAAGCACGCGTTACGTAGGCGCGTTCGTGGCGCGTATCTCTTCGATAAATTGCAGTTTGTACATACCATTAAACGCAATATTACCCACACGAATCAACATAGCCCCGAAAGTTTTCCGACTTTCATTTTGCTTTGCGCTCGCCTTGCACTATCTTTAGATAAAATAGGCTGCGGCTCGGCAAAGCAAAATGAAAGTTTTCCGACTTTCATTTTGCTTTGCGCTCGCCTTGCACTATCTTTGTATACATCTTTTGCAAAAAAATCTAATCAACAATGAAAAAAACTTACCTTATCGCCTGTCTGCTCAGTCCGATGTTGGCTATCGCACAGCCACAAGCAGACTCACTGCGTCATCTTATACACGTTAAAGGCCCCCAAGTACACCTACTCGCTCAAATGGCCGAAGCGACTGCCACGTCACAACCTGACACGGCACTCCACTATGCCCAATTGGCTCGCCAACGCAAGGCAGCAGGGCGCGACCTCATAACCCTCGAGGCTGCAACGGGCGAAGCACTTATGGCACAAGGACAGATAGAGCAGTCGCTCAAACACTTTACGCAAGCCTATAACTTGGCACGCCAACAACACCTTGCGCCAGAGGAGTATAACCAACTCTGTAGTATCGGAATCTGCCATAGCCGCATGCAACACTTCGACAAGGCCGCTAAATGCTATGACCAAGTAATCGCTTATGCTACTCGTCATAAGAATGCACAACTCGCTTTCTCAGCCTACCAGAACTATGGCGCGATGTGTAGCCGCATGGGGCGTGCTGAAGACTGTCAACGCCTCTTGCTCAATGCGTTGAAATACCAAAGTGCTGCTGCTCCCGCCCTTCGCGTATCGGTATATGCGGGGTTGGGCACAATTCTGACCTACAACACTGCCACTTTCCCTAAAGCTGAGCAATATCTGCGTCAAGGTATCGCTATCGCTCGTCAAGCTCGTGAACCGCTTGCTGAGGCCAGTTGCCTCTCGCCGCTCATCACGCTGCTCACCCAACAGCCGCAACGCTATGCTGAGATACCCGCCCTTATTGCGCGGGCCAATACGATCGTCAGTAATGCCGCCCCCGATGGTACAGAGCGTATGCAGTTGGAACACGCCAAGGCTAACTACTACTTTGTTATGCGACAGTGGGCGCCTGCTCTCCAATCGGCATTGATGCTTTACGAAAATGGCCCTGCGGTGTCGTCAGAGCGTGATAAGGTTATGCTTATGGTGGCACGAGCTTATGAGGGTACGGGCAATCCGCAACGAGCCTGCTACTTCTATCGCGAAGCTTACTACATAGGTGACTCTATTCACCAACTTGATGTACAACAACAAGTGGGCGATGCGGCTGCACGCTACGATGCAAAAGAGAAGCAACTCAAAATCACTCAATTACAAAAAGACGCTGCTGAGGCTGAGGTAAAGCAATGGCGCTTGGGTGCTGCACTCGCAGGGATTGCGCTGTTGCTCTTTGCTACCATTGCTGGCGCTCTTATTTGGCATCGTCAGCAACGTCGTAAGGCACAACTCGACCAAGCGCGTCGTTACATCGACGGCATTGAGAGCGAGCGTAAACGTTTGGCGCAGGAACTGCACGATGGTGTGTGCAACGACCTCCTTGTGGCTGAAATGCAAATGTCCACCTCTACTGATGTTGGCTCTGCTGTAGCGCAACTACATCAGGTGCGTGGCACGATACGTCAAATCTCTCACCAACTCATGCCGCCCAATACCACCTTTGCAACGCTCGACCAAACGCTCTCTGCGTTGGCTTATAAGTTACAGGAGATAGGCCAATTCAGCGTAACCTTCACAGATGCTACTTCTGCCAACACTCCCTATGATTGGAGCAAACTTCCTACGGAGCAAGCTTACCAGCTCTATCGCATTGCGCAAGAACTCATCACCAACCTTGTCAAGCATACGCAAGGACTCACACATATCGACATTGCGCTTACGCACAGTGCTGTTGCTCCTACTACAACGTTAAGCATCACGCACAACGCTACTCCCGTAGTCCCTTCTGGTGCCGCTTCTACTATTACGACGACTACAGGTATTGGCATTCAGTCTATCAATGAGCGTCTGAAAGCTATTGGTGCTACGATTAAGTTTACGTCTGACGAGAAAGGAAACCATACGATTATTACTTGTTGAGACGGTAGAGCTTTTTATCTATAATGAATTGTGTGGGCATGATTGCTTTTATAAATATAAACTGCAATAGGGCCTCACCCCCTAGCCCCCTCTCCTCAAGGAGAGGGGGCTAGGGGGTGAGGCCGTTAGGGTGGTTCGTGGACTGTTTGACAAATTGAGTTTATTTTAATATTTTGCGTTTCGTTCCGCTATCTGCTAATTAATGTGTAACTTTGTCTGCAAAATTATAATAACAGTCACAATTCTACTTGTAGTTTTTTTGACTATGAAAAAATCAAAATATAATCACAACAAAAAGCGCTGCGCTACGCTCGTTATGGCACTGCCATTAGCAGTAGCAGGCCTTACGTTTGGAGCAGAAGGGGCACAAGCTTTGCCCTTGGCTTCATCACTCGTTAGCTCAGCGCAAGCAGCAACCGACGTTGCTATCAAAAGCGTAACGAAACTCAATCCAACTACGGTTGAGGTAAACTATACCAATGGTAAGCAATTGACCATTGACTTCTATGGCGACAATATATTTCGCCTCTTCCGCGATGATAACGGAGGCGTAATCCGTGATCCACAGGCCACTCCCGCTGCCAAGATATTGGTAGACAATGCACGCCGTTCAGTCATGGCCGTTGACATCCGTCCTGAAGCCGACGGCTATGTAGTAGCCACCTCACGTGTGGCTATTCGTTTGGGCAAGAACAATGGCTTGTTGTCAATTGTTGATACCAAAACGGGCGATGCTGTAGTCGAAAGCGTGGCCCCCGTGTCATTTGATAAGGGCGCAACCACCCTCGTGTTGAAGACGCAAGGCAATGAATACTTCTATGGCGGTGGCGTACAGAATGGTCGCTTTAGCCACAAAGGTAAGAGCATTGCGATCGAAAACACCAACAACTGGGTTGACGGTGGTGTGGCTTCGCCCACTCCGTTCTATTGGAGCACAGCAGGCTATGGCGTGATGTGGAACACCTTCAAGCCCGGCCGTTATGACTTCGGTGCTACTGAAGAAGGCAAGGTCATCTTGACCCACCAAGAGGACTACCTCGATGCTTTCGTTATGGTAGACCAACAACCCGTTGACCTCTTGAACGACTTCTATCAACTGACGGGTAACCCCGTACTCTTGCCTAAGTTCGGCTTCTACGAAGGCCACCTCAATGCTTACAACCGCGACTATTGGACACCGGCCGAAAATGGCTTCATGCTCTACGAAGACGGCAAGCGTTACAACGAGAGCCAAAAGGATAATGGCGGTGTAAAGGAAAGCCTTAATGGCGAGAAGAATAACTATCAGTTCTCAGCCCGTGCAGCCATCGATCGTTACTTCAAGAACGATATGCCCTTAGGTTGGTTCTTGCCCAACGACGGTTATGGTGCAGGTTATGGTCAAACAAACTCATTGGACGGCAACATACAAAACCTCAAAGAGTTTGGCGACTATGCGCGTTCGAAGGGCGTAGAAATCGGTCTTTGGACACAGAGCGACCTTCACCCCAAAGAAGGCATTGAACCCCTCTTGCAGCGCGACATCGTAAAGGAGGTGCGCGATGCTGGTGTACGCGTACTCAAGACCGACGTGGCTTGGGTAGGTTACGGCTACTCATTCGGCTTGAATGGTGTGGCTGACGTAGCACAGGTTATGCCTTATTATGGTGCAAATGCGCGTCCTTTCATCATCTCGTTAGACGGTTGGGCCGGCACACAACGTTATGCTGGCATCTGGAGTGGCGACCAAACAGGTGGCGACTGGGAATACATTCGCTTCCACATTCCGACATTCATCGGCTCAGGCCTTTCAGGTCAGCCCAATATCACATCTGACGTAGATGGTATCTTCGGTGGTAAGAACGTACCTGTCAATGTACGTGAGTTCCAATGGAAGACGTTCACCCCCATGGAATTGAATATGGACGGTTGGGGCGCTAACCCGAAGTATCCTGAAGTGTTGGGCGAACCCGCTACCAGCATCAACCGCTCTTACCTCAAGCTCAAGAGCGAACTCATGCCTTACACCTATACGATTGCGCGTCAGGCCGTAGACGGTAAACCCATGATTCGTGCCATGTTCTTAGACTATCCCAATGACTACACCTTGGGTAGCGACACGCAGTATCAGTTTATGTATGGTCCCTCGTTCCTCGTAGCTCCTATATATAAGGACACCAAAATGGACAAGGAAGGCAACGATATACGCAATGGCATCTACTTGCCCGAAGGCCGTTGGGTAGACTATTACAATGGCGATGTATATGAAGGTGGTCGCATTGTCAATAACTACGATGCGCCACTCTGGAAGTTGCCCGTATTTGTCAAGGCCGATGCCATTATCCCAATGACTAACCCCAACAACAATCCTTCACAGATACGCAAGGACTACCGTGCTTACGAAATCTATGCTACTGCCAATGGCAATGCAGCCTTTAGTCAGTACGACGACGATGGTACGACCCAAGCCTACTTGGGTGGTAAGTGTACACGCACCGAAGTGTCAACCTATGCCAATGGTAAGGGTAAGTTGATTGTCACCGTTAATCCCACTTACGGCACCTTCGACGGCTTCGAGGCTAATAAGGAAACGGAATTGCGCATCAACGTAAGCAAGGCTCCTAAGGCCGTAGCTGCAAAGGTGGGCAAAAAGAGCGTGAAGTTGACCCAAGTCAACACATTAGCCGACTTCGAGAAGGGCACCGACGTATACTTCTACAACGCACAGCCCAACCTCAACCGCTTCTCAACTCCTGGCTCAGAGGCAGCGAAGAAGGAGATTACAAAGAATGCTCAGTTGCTCGTTAAGGTAGGCAAGACCGATGTCGCTGCCAACTTGGTCGAAGTAACCGTCAATGGTTTCGAATTTGCTCCTGCTGACCGCATGCGTACGCATAGCGGTGCTTTGTCAGCTCCCAAGGTGAACTTCACCGAGGCTGGCACAGGCGTATTTAGCTTAACTCCTTCATGGAACAAACAAGAGAATGCCGACTTCTACGAGATTGAGTACAACGGCATGCTCTATTCTACGATTCGTGATACAGAGTTCACAATCGACGGTTTGCAGCCCGAAACGGCTTATGCCTTCAAGGTACGTGCCGTTAATAAGGACGGCTACTCAGACTGGGCTTCAGCTTCAGCCACCACGAAGAGCAACCCCTTGGAATTTGCTATCAAGGGCATCAAGGCACAAAACTCTGCTGCCGATCAACCCGGACAAGGCATTGACAAGATGTTCGACTTCGATGAGAAGAGTCCTTGGCACACGAAGTGGGGCAAGGGCGAAGGCGTACCGGCCGACGTTACGATCGACCTCCGTTCGGTTAATAAACTCGATCGCTTAGAGTACATTCCACGTGAAGATGCTGGCAATGGTACGTTGTTGGCAGGTTCGTTCTCTTACAGCTCTGACCGTCAGAACTGGAGTGCTCCCGTCAAGTTCGAGTGGGCACAGAATGCTGAACACAAGACGTTCACCTTCGAGGGCAACCCCGAAGCACGTTATGTGAAGATGCACCTCGACAAGGCTGTTGGCAACTTTGCCTCTGGTAGTCAAATGTACATCTTCAAGGTAGCCGGTTCTGAGAGCTTCTACCAAGGCGATATCAACCACGATAAGCGCATTGACGAGAACGACTTGACCTCTTACATGAACTATACTGGTTTGCGTAAGGGCGATAGCGACTTCGACTACGTAAGTGCTGGCGACATTAATAAGAATGGCTTGATTGACGCTTACGACATATCATGCGTAACGACAGAGTTAGACGGTGGCGTTCGCAACTCTAATGACAAGGTAGCCGGTTCGTTGGTACTCACACCGAACAAGAAGACCTTCGCTGCAGGCGACATGGTCGAGATTACCGTTAGCGGTAAGGGCCTCCACTACGTGAATGGTCTTAGCTTCGCGTTGCCTTACAGCACTAATGAGTTAGAGTATGTAGGCACAGAGTTGCTCAATATGAAGGATATGGTGAACTTGACGTATGACCGCCTTCACACGAACGGTCAGAAGGAATTGTTCCCCACATTTGTCAACCGTGGCAACAACTTCTTGCTCGACGAAGGCGACCACAACCTCTTCGTAATTAAGTTTAAGGCCAAGAAGGCGGGTAAGTTCAATCTCAAGGCGAAGGATGGCCTTTTGGTTGACCGCAACTTGGGCACCGTAGCTTTCTAAACTTTTTAAGAAAAGACTTCAAGGCGAATGAAAAATTTCGTCTTGAGGTCTTTTCTCTTTTATGGAGTGTTAGAATTAGAACATTCTAAAAACAGAATTTTTAGAACACCCCTTATATTGTAATCATTTTGTAACAACGAACGAATATTTTTGCATCATACAACCAAGCAACTGCACATCGTTATGTCATTAAAGAAACTCTACTTCCTTTTATTATTGCTCAGCCTGCTCCCTATGAGCAGCGCAGCAAAGCGTTACACCGTAATGGTGTCGCTCGACGGATTTCGTCAAGAATACACACGAGCTTATAACACCCCCTTCTTAAATAAAATGGGAAATGATGGCGTTCAAGCTATTATGCAACCCTCATTTCCCTCAAAGACATTCCCCAATCACTACACGTTGGTCACAGGACTTGTGCCTGCTCATCATGGCATCATTGCCAACACCTTTTTAGACCAAAAGACCAACCGCACCTTCTCGTTAGGCAATAACGAAACGCGTCAAGACCCTTACTTCTGGCATGGAGAACCGATCTGGAATACTGCTACACGCCAAGGCGTAAAGTCGGGTGTAGTCTATTGGCCAGGGTCAGACGTAAAGATTGGGGGGAGCTTCCCTACTTACTATCACGACTACTTACAGAAGCCGCTGCTCACCTTTGCCGAACGCGTAGCTGAGGTAACACGCTATTTGCGTTTGCCTGAGGCTGAGCGTCCTCAGTTAGTATTGGCCTATTTCGAAGAACCCGACCACAGTGGTCATACTTACGGCCCTTGGGCTTCAGAGACGCGCCATGCTGTAGAGCGTATGGACCATATCATTGAGTCGCTTTACGAAAGTCTGCAAACGCTCGACATTCGCGATAGCATCAACCTTATCGTCTTGGCCGACCACGGCATGACCCAGACCGACAATAATCATAAAGTCAATCCTTATGACTACGTGAAGAAAGAATGGGTAGAACGCATTCACTGCGACCTCCCCACCCATGTATGGCCCAAGAAGGGCTGCGAGAAGAAAGTGTACGAAGCCTTGCTTAAAATGCCGCACGTGAAGGTATGGCGCAAAAGCGAAATGCCCGCTTACCTCCGTTATGCCGACAACGAGAATATAGGCGAGATTGTAGTCAATCCTGACTGCGGTTGGATGATAACGGACACGAAAGTGCGTGCACGCGGTATGCACGGATTCGACAATACCTCGTTCGACATGCAAGTGCCCTTCCTCGCGATAGGCCCAGACTTCAAGACGAACTACACCAAAACACAAGTGTTTAGCAACACTGACATCTATGGTTTGCTCTGTCACCTCCTCCATATTCAGCCCGCCCAAAACGATGGGTCGTGGGACGAAATAAAAGATGTGGTAAAGTAACGCAGCAACTGACACATTACTTCATTAGCTTATTAGTACATTAAATAATCTGCAAACTGTACGTTAGATAATTGGCACATCTGCACATCTGCACATCTGCACATTCGCACATTTGCACATTAACAAACACTATGTCACACTTTTCAAAACTCATGTTGGCGGCACTCACCGCTCCTACCTTTGCCGTAGTAGCCAGTGCCCAGGTAACAACCTCTGCCATCAATGGCTCAGTCGTAGACGAGAACAACAGTCCCGTGTTGGGTGCTACCATTACGGCAGTACACACGCCCTCTGGTTCGCGTTATCGCGCAGTGACCAACAAGGATGGTCGCTTCACCATTCAGGGTATGCGTACGGGTGGTCCCTACACCGTAACGATTGCTTATCTTGGCTACGCAACCAAAAGCTATGAAAAGCTCTATCTCGAGTTGGGTAACTCTCTGCCCATTAACGCACAACTTTCGCCCAAAGACAGCGAACTGGGTGAAGCCGTGGTAACAGGCACACGTAAGGCCCAAGGCGGTGCTGCTAAGAACTTCTCTTTGCAAAACATTACCTCTACGCCTACTATCGACCGTTCTGTACAGGACATTGTAAAGAACAGTCCTATGGTGACGCCCAACAAAGTGGGCGGTATCACTGTGGCAGGTGTCAACAACCGTTACAACAGTTTCCAAATCGACGGTACGGTGGCCAATGACGTATTCGGTCTTACCTCCAATGGTATGAATGGTGGTCAAGCAAATGCCAATCCCATTTCAATGGACGCTATTGAGGAAATCCAAGTTGTAGTAGCTCCCTTCGATGTTCGTCAAAGCGGCTTTACGGGTGGTGCTATCAATGCTGTAACGAAGCAGGGTACGAACGACTTCCATGGATCGGCTTATGCTTACTACAACAACCAAAAGATGTATGGTAAGTACGACGCTTCGAACGATTACAAGAAGTCGCCCATGACGAAGCAGTACGACCGCACCTTTGGTGGTACGTTTGGTGGTGCTTTCATTAAGGACAAACTCTTTTTCTTCGTAAGTGCTGAAGGTAAGAAGAACTCTTACCCCTCAAGCTATGGTCCTGACTATAACGAAAAGTACATCACTTCAGAGACAGCACAACAGATTATCGATCAGTACAACCGCTACACAGGGGGCACCGACGTGTTTGGTACACGCAATATCGATACGCAATCATTCGGCCTCTTGGCACGCGTTGACTGGAACATTAACGATAATAACAAGTTTGCCATTCGCTATCAGTTGAACGATGCCAGCCGCCAAACATGGGGGACGGGGTCGAAAAACTATTACTTCAACAACTCTGGCTACACTTTCTATGACAAGAACAACTCAGTTGTAGCAGAATGGAACTCACACTTCAGCGAAAAGGTGTACAACGAATTGCGTGCTTCGGCTACTTACGTGCGTGACCACCGCGAGGTAGACAACAACACACCGACTTTCCGCATCAACAACGTGAAGGCTGCTGACGGCAAAACTAACATAACGGCTTACATCGGTCCAGAGTACAACTCTACGGCTAATAAGTTGAACCAAGACATTTATACCATTGAAGATAACCTCTCGTTGTATCTCGGTCAGCACACCCTGACGTTTGGTACGCACAATGAGTTCTACAAACTGCAAAACCTCTTCTTGCAATACGCTAATGGCTTTTATCGATTCAATAGTCTTGATGACTTTATGAATGATAAGCCTTCTGAGTTTGCATACACCTACTCTGACGAGGCGCTTACAGGTTCGCTCAACTATGCGCCTTCAATGAAGAGCGGTCAGTTTGGCCTTTATGCACAAGACAAGTGGAGCGTTTCTCCGCAGTTCAATTTCACTTATGGCTTGCGCTTTGACTTGCCCGTGTTCTTCAACAAACCTACCGAAAACAAAGACTTCAACACCTTTGCGGCTAACAATGGCTTAAGCGTAAGGGTGGGGGAGACACCTTCTGTTAAGTTGCTCGTTTCACCTCGTGTAGGTTTTAATTGGTATGCTGACAAGGAACACAACACCTTGGTGCGTGGTGGCTTAGGCATCTTTACAGGTCGCGTTCCATTCGTATGGATGTTGAACGCTTATAACAATAATGGTGTAGAGTTGAAGCACTACGATATTTCAAGAGGAACAGTGCCTACTGTAGGTCAAACTATTAATGATCTTAAGGGGGCTACCGAAGAGTTGGCGGCAAAAGGTGAAGTAATCAATACGACTGCCAAGAACTTCCGCTTTCCACAAGTCCTTCGTGCTAATTTGGCTGTAGAACAGAAGTTGCCTGGTGACGTGAAGTTAACCCTTGAAGGTGTATATTCAAAGAACTTGAACCAAGCCTACTTCGAAAACTTAGCTATTGCTAATAAGGGTAGCAAGGTATATGCCGTTCCTGGCGTTGAGGCTTCAGCAGCTCCCTATTATGAAAAGTTGACTGATAATAATCCTTATTCTGAAATCATCAACATTCGTAATACCAATAAGGGCTACTCTTATGCCTTGACTGCTGCTTTGCAGAAATCATTCAACTTTGGTCTTGATGTAAACGCTACTTATACGTTTGGTCACTCTAAGTCTGTGAACGACTGTACCTCTTCAATTGCCACTTCTAACTGGAAATACAACTATTCAGTTGATACCAACAACGAAAAGGAAATAGGTTGGTCAAAGTTCGATATCCCTCACCGCGTAATGGTAGCTTTGAACTACAACTCTCCAAAGTACTTGAATGGCTTGATGAGCACTTCATTCTCTATTATCTATAATGGTACTTCAGGTGGCCGTTATTGTTTGACGATGAACGAGAAAAAAGACTACAACGACGACGGCTATAGTGGCAACTCTTTGCTCTACATTCCTACAGCCGATGAGTTGGCTTTGATGAACTTCAAGACCGAAGAAGATCGCCAGAAGTTTGGTGAATGGATTGAAGCCGATAAGTATGCTAAGAACCACCGTGGTGAGTATGCCGTTCGTAACTCTAATCGCACGCCGTGGGAGAACGAAGTCAACCTTCACTTTGGTCAGAGCTTCTATGCTAAGAACATTGGTAAACTTGAGTTCACAGTCGACATTACCAACTTTGCCAATATGTTGAACAAGAAGTGGGGTACACAGTATGGTAATGCCTACAACGTATCGCCTATCACCGTTGACGCTGTGAGCACAACAGAAGGTGCTAATGGTAAGTTAGTAGCTACGCCTACTTACTCTTACAATGCCAATAGCAACCCCAGCGCAGCTCCCGTCCTTTCACGTTGGCACTGCCAAGTGGGTCTTCGCTTGACTTTCTAAGCCTTTCGATACGCCTTTAATAATATAATCCGCCTCAAAGCAAGCAATTGCTTTGAGGCGGATTTATTAATAAACTGCAATTTATCAAGTTTACTTATTACACTTCGGACATCGACCCACCATTACATAGTTAGCACTCGTAAGGGTAAATCCTTGCGGCAACGCGACTTGTGGCACGGGCATGCCGCGTAGGCAAAACGTGCGGCCACACCGTTCACAGCGAAAGTGAACGTGATAGTCGTCTAATCCATGTTGGTGACCCTCTTCACCACAGTGGCAGTCTGCATCGCAAAGAGCATACTTCGTCATGCCTGTGCCGTCCTCAATGCTATGCACCATATGGTGAGAAAGGAAGAGTGTGAGCGTGCGGAATATGCTCGACTTATCCACCGTGACGAGCCGTGCTTCAAGGTCAGAGAGCGAGAGCGCGCAGTCAGCACGTTCCAATTCATTCAATACGAGCACACGCACCGAAGTCGGTTTAATATGTCGAACCGCAAAGAGTTCGTCGTCAGTAGCTTTGTCCATACTATCTTGTTTTGTGCTACAAATGTAGTCAATTTGTCACAAGAAATGTCATTTCGTCAAGCCAATTTGTCACAGAAGAATGGTATATCGTTTTGGCACGCACGTTGTAATATTGTTAGGCGCAAGTCGGAAGCTCCGAGAGGAGTGGAAGACGAAGCACATAACATTATAAAACAAATAAAAAATACATACAATTATGACACGCTATTCACAAAACTGGTTACCTAACGTATTCAACGACTTTTTTGATAACAACTATATGCCACGCGTTAATGCTACAGCGCCTTCTATCAATGTAGCTGAGGACGACGAACACTACCACGTAGAGGTTGCCGCTCCTGGTATGACAAAGGATGACTTCAACATTCACCTCGACGAGAATGGTGACTTGGTCATCAACATGGAGAAGAAGGAAGAGGACGAACAACACAAAGGCAAGAAGTACTTGCGTCGCGAGTTCGCTTACACCAAGTATCAACAGACATTGGTATTGCCCGATGATGTTGATAAGACAAAGATTGGTGCAGAGGTAAAGCACGGCATCTTAAACATCACCTTGCCTAAGATAGCTGAGGCTGAGGCCAAAGTAGCACGTACCATTGAGGTGCAGTAACATGATTTCGCGCTTTGACGCGAATCTAATATAAAATCCGTGTTTCGGTAAAGCTCGTGTAAGGGCTTTATCGAAGCACGGATTTTTGTGTTGTTGATTTTACAAATGCGGGGACGCGTTGCCCCCAATTAGCTTGCGTTCGATACATTTTGTCAAAATTTTTTATTATATTTGCAAGCGTCATATACTATTTATGAAAACAGAAAAACCAAAATTAAAAGTAGAACCAGCCTATTGCAATCGATTAAAGGCTGGAAAGGCTAACGAAATCTATATCAAGATTCTTGAAAAGCTAACACGCGAAAAGCTTTATCGTGACCCAACCTACAACACGTTACGTTTATCTGAAGACTTGAACATCAATACGCGTTACATTTCGGCAGCTGTCTCAGCATGTACCGGGAATAACTATACTGCTTTGGTGAATGGTCTGCGCTTGCGTGATGTGGTAAAGATGATGCAGTCATCTCAGTATAAGGAAATGACGGTCGAAGAGATTGGACTCTTGGCTGGATTTGCATCGCGACAAACCTTTTATATGGCTTTTCATCGTGTGTACGATTGCACACCACGTGCGTATCGTCTGAAATTAGAAAAAAAGTAATAGAAAATATCTGTGCTCACCGAACAAGAAAAACAACAAATAACCCAATTGGTTCGCCATTGGGTAGTGCCAGCCATTGGGTGTACCGAACCCATCTGTGTGGCATTGGCTACGAGTCGAGCCGTTGAGGCCTTAGGTTGCTTGCCCACGCACATTGAAGCGCGCTTGAGTGCAAACATTTTAAAGAATGCTATGGGCGTAGGCATACCCGGTACGGGCATGGTAGGCCTGCCGATAGCTATTGCCTTAGGCGCACTGATAGGTCGTTCTGCTTATGGCCTAGAGGTATTGCGCGATTGCAATGCCGAGGCAGTAGCGCGTGGCAAAGAGTTCATTGCCGAGGAACGCATCAACATTTCGCTCAAGAGCGATACAACTGAAAAGCTGTATGTCGAAATAGTAGTATCTGACGCTGAAGGTCACCAAGCAACGGTAGTCATTGCACGTGAACACACGCGCTTTGTCTACATTGCCAAGGACAACGAGGTAGAAGTTGATCTCATGCATGAAACGCCGCAAGATGCTGATACGTGTGATAGCGAAGCATCACAAACTGACGATTTGCAACTCAATCTGCACAAAGTGTGGGAGTATGCCACTACGATGCCTTTGGCTGAAATCGAGTTTATAAACGAAGCGCGTCGACTCAATGAACGTGCCGCACAACTCTCGCTCGAAGGCAACTACGGCCATTGTTTAGGCAAAGCCCTCAGTCGTCCCTTAGGGCGTGGTATTATGGGTGACAATATCTTTTCACACATATTGTCATCTACTTCATGCGCCTGTGATGCTCGTATGGCGGGAGCCATGATACCCGTGATGAGCAATTCGGGTTCGGGTAATCAGGGCATCTGTGCGACCAATCCCGTTGTCGTCTTTGCCGAAGAGAATCATAATACGGCCGAAGAGATGACACGCGCCTTGATGCTCTCACACCTCACGGCCATATATATTAAACTCAATTTAGGCACCTTGTCGGCCCTATGCGGTTGCGTAGTAGCAGCGACAGGTTCCAGCTGTGGCATTACCTATTTAATGGGTGGCAGTTATGAGCAAATGACCTTTGCTGTGAAAAACATGATTGCCAACCTTACGGGTATGATATGCGACGGAGCCAAACCCAGTTGCGCCTTAAAGTTGACCACGGGCGTTAGTACCGCGGTGCTTTCAGCCATGTTGGCCATGCAAGGCAACTGCGTCACAAGCGTGGAGGGCATTATCGACGACGATGTTGACCAAAGTATTCGCAACTTAGTAAGCATTGGCGCTGATGCCATGAACGAAACCGACCGTTGCGTGCTGGATATTATGACGCATAAATAGCGTATCAGTACATTTGTACATTCTCACATATAACAATCTCAGTAAGAAAAGGCATCCATTTGCACATTTGCACATTCTCGCATTTGCACATTTCCTTTATGAAACATAATCACATCCTTACCAGCCTTATGATGGCTGCGCTGACAGCAATGCCTGCTGCAGCACAAATTAGTTTAGTTAACCCCGTGCCACAGAAAGTGGTGAGCACAGGAAAGTTCTTGAACACTTTGCCCCAATCGTGGAAAATCGTTACCAACGAGCAGAGCAACGACGAAGTGTACGAAACGGCACTCGTAATGCTCGAAAAGGCCAAAGTATCGCCCTTGTATAAGTCAAAGTATACACTCATGTTGGGTGTAAAAGGCGACAAGTGCATAAGCAAAGTAGCCAAACTTATCCCCAATCACGCTGAGGGCTATTATCTCAATATTAGTGAGAAGGGTATCGTTATAGCCGGCGCCGACAAGGCAGGTTTAATCTATGGCATTCAGACCTTGTTACAGTCAATGGCTGAAGGCAAGTTGGAGTGCTGCACCGTGACCGACTGGCCCGACGTACCCTTCCGTGGTACGGTAGAAGGCTTCTATGGCACCCCTTGGAGCCACAAGGCACGCTTGAGCCAAATAGAATTTTATGGTCGCAACAAGATGAACGTTTACATCTATGGCCCTAAAGACGACCCTTACCACCGCGACCACTGGCGCGTGGCCTATCCCGATGCAGAAGCCAAGCGCATTCAAGAGTTGAACGAATGTGCAAAGAAGAATAATGTAAACTTCTATTGGGCTATTCACCCGGGTGTTGACATCAAGTGGAACGATGCCGACCGTGATGCCTTAATCGCCAAGTTTGAGAAAATGTATGCCTTAGGCATTCGCTCATTTGCCGTATTCTTTGACGACATCTGGGGCGAGGGCGCTAAGGGCGACAAACAAGCCGAATTGCTCAACTACGTTGACAATAACTTTGTTAAGAAGCACCACGACGTGAGTCCGCTCATCATGTGTCCTACCGAGTACAACCGCGCTTGGGCCAACGATGCCGGTGGTTACCTCCGCACGTTGGGCACAAAGATGAACAAGAGCATTCAGATTATGTGGACGGGTAATTCTGTAGTTCACTGCATTGACAAAGAGAGCATGGAGTGGATTAACCAACGCATTGACCGTAAGGCCTACATCTGGTGGAACTTCCCCGTGAGCGACTTCGTTCGCGACCATATTCTCCTTGGCCCGGCTTATGGTAATGGCCTTGATATAGCCGACGACGTTTCAGGTTTCGTCTCTAACCCCATGGAGCATGCTGAGGCTTCAAAGATTTCACTCTACGGCATTGCCGACTATACGTGGAACATGAAGGCCTACGACTACCAACGCGATTGGGAAAAAGGCCTGAAGGCCGTGTTGTCCAATAATTATGAGGCGCTTCGTACCTTTGCCTTGTATAATAAGGACCTCGGCCCCAATGGTCATGGCTTCCGTCGCGAAGAGGGTGATGAACTAAAGAGCATTGCCGAAGGCGCTCTGAAGTCTGACCCCAAGTCGTTACAGCAGTTGACGATTAAGTGCTATGAACTGCGCATGGCCGTTGACGAACTCTTGGCCGATAATACCAATCCTGAGTTGAAGCGCGAATTGCGTCCTTGGCTCTTGCAAGGTAAGAATGTAGCCGACTATGGTATTGCCACTTGCGTAATGGCTATGAATCAACTTTATCCCAATAATGCAGGCTATCCTAAATTTGACATGGCTTATAAGCAAGCACATGCTTTGCAAGTGCAGATGTACGAACTTGAGAACTCTGACGTGCGCCATGCCCTTCAGCCTGGCATTAAGGTAGCAACCAAGGTGTTATTGCCCACGCTGAATAAACTCTTTAGCCAAACGGTTGATGCTTATAACAAGGCAAATGGTACGCAACTTGACAACTCATCAGAGTACAATCCTTATAAGATTGTGACCGATGTGCCTCAGTTGGCATTGCAACCTATCAGTGTGCGTGGCAATGACGTAACGGTATCGCCTTCGCTTGAAGTTATTAAGTGGCCAAAGGACGCTGCTTTCACCATCGAGGGTGATCGCGACATTACGTTTGCAGGCATGGAGTTCAACTTGGGTAAGGCCGATGTTGCCAAGTGCTTTAAGTTAGAGCTCTTCACCAATGGCGCTTGGAAGCAAGTAAGCCTCTTGCACTACAAGGCCGACGATCCTGTTATTCACACAGGCAACGAACTTGGTGGTATGCAAGCTTCTAAACTTCGTATCACCAACATCAGTGGTGCAGAACAGCAAGTTTACTTCAAAAACTTCAAGTTCATTAAGCGATAAACTGCAATTTGATGGGGCCTCTCCCCCTAACCCCCTCCCCCACAGGGGAGGGGGAATAAGTAACCTTTACTTGCTGCGTTTCTAGTTGAGGACCAACAGAAAACTCAAGAAGTAAGAGTGACTTAGTCCCCCTCCCCTGTGGGGGAGGGGGTTAGGGGGAGAGGCCTCATCAAATTCCAGTTTATCTGTATTTTTTCTGTTTTTTTCGTATTCTATTTTAT
>JBNMKQ010000020.1:0-22720 GCA_050874425.1 Alloprevotella sp. | reverse complement strand
GCTCTCGCCTTGCACTATCTTTGCATAAAATAGGCTGCGGCTCGGCATAACGCACAAGCAAGCTTGGCGTTCTGCTCTCGCCTTGCACTATCTTTGCATAAAATAGGCTGCGGCTCGGCATAACGCACAAGCAAGTTTGGCGTTCTGCTCTCGCCTTGCACTATCTTTGCATAAAATGGGCTATTTATGAAAATGGCTGGACAACAAATAGCAATTAGAACGCGAATGAAACGACTCCTTTATATAATAGTGTTGATGTTAATGCCTTTTACGGTGTTGGCCCAACAACTTGGTGATGATAAGGCAACGGCAACTGCAGAAGCACAATCAAAAGATTCTGTGGTGGTGAGTTTGCTCACTTGCACGCCAGGACAGTTAGTATATGAATTGTATGGCCATACCGCAATACGTGTAAAGGAAGTTGGTGTACGCCAAAGCGATTGGGTGTTTAACTACGGCACTTTCTCGTTTAATCAACCCCACTTTATGTGGCGCTTCGTGTTGGGAGAAACTGACTACGAGTTGGGCGTAATACCTTATAGCATATTCTATGAATTTTATGTAAAGGAAGGACGTGGCATTGATGAGCAAGTTCTCAATTTGACATCTACTGAGGCTAAGCGCTTGGTAGCAGCATTGAGTAAGAATTTAGAGCCAGAGAATGCAACCTATCGTTACAACTTCTTCTATGATAACTGCGTGACGCGTGCACTGCGCCAAATAGAAAATGCAGTTGAAGGCACGGTAGTTTGGCCAAAGGCTGACGATAATAAAACGCTGCGCGATATGGTGCATGAGTTTTCAGCCCCCAGCCCTTGGAATGAGTTTGGGCAAGATCTCTTATTGGGAGCTGAGGCCGATGAAAAGGCTGACCTCGCAAAGCAACAGTTTGCCCCAATATATGCCGAACGCTTTGTAACAGATGCCATGATAAAGGATAAGGGCGGCAAGGTGCGCCATTTGGCAGCCCCCGTTCGTACCCTTTTACCTGCGCAACCTGGTGTGCAAACAGAAGAAAGTGGCTTTCCTGTCAGTCCTACGGTAGTGTTTGGTATACTTCTTGTATTGACAATAGTTATTAGCACGGCCGAGTTGTTGAAGAAGAAACGTTATTGGCAGTACGATGTGTTGCTTATGGTAGCACAAGGCTTAACGGGGTGTATTATCACCTTCTTGTTCTTCTTCTCGTCACACCCCGCAGTGGGTAGCAATTGGCTCATAACGTTGTTCAATCCCTTGCCCTTGGTGCTCTTCCCTTGGTTTATGAAGGCCGCAGCAGTGGGTAAGCGTAGTTGGGTAATGTACGTGCAAGGAGCGCTTGTCGTATTATTTATCCTATCGGCCGTGTTGGGCGTACAACAATATCCAGTAGAGGTTTACTTAATTGCTACGACGTTGTTAGTTCGCGTGGTTGAACACTTTAGACCGGAAATAAGAAAAGATTAATAGGTTTAGTGAGTTTAATAAGTTTATGAGCTTAATAAGTTTATGAAGTTTAGTGAGTTTAATAAGTTTATGAGTTTAATAAGTTTATGAGTTTAATAAGTTTAGTGAGTTTAATAAGTTTATAAAGCTAGGTGATTAGCAACGTAATGTAACTTTTTAACCTCCTAACCTCCTAACCTCTTAACCTCTTAACCTCCTAACCTCCTAACTGAAAACCAAGTATAAATGATAAGTCATCACAACCTACACTCACAGCGCGCTGCAGTAATGCGGTTGCCACTGCTTGTGTCGTTGCTTACCGCAATGACCGTGTTGTCGGCTCCCGAAGCAAAGGCTGCAGGTACGGGGGTGCCCCGTGTTGTGGTAAACATATTGGTAGATCAGTTACGCACTGACTATCTGAATGCCTTCATGCCCCTTTATGGGCAGGAAGGCTTTGTGCGTTTGCTTGGCGAGGGACGCGTATATTCTCAGGCAGAGTATCCGCAGTATCGTCCCGATCGAGCTTCAGCAGCAGCAACACTCGCTACAGGCACGACTCCTTACAATCATGGTATTGTAGGCATGAAGTGGTTAGACCGCGAGACGTTGCGTCCCGTATTTTGTGTAGACAATGCACAGTATGTAGGCATACAAACCGCTGAGGCTTCGGCTCCCACCTTCTTAGGCGTATCGACGATTGGTGATGAGTTGAAAGTGGCCACCGAAGGAAAGGCCCTCGTGTATGCGATTGCACCTTATCGCGATGCAGCCGTATTGAGCGCAGGCCATGCAGCCGATGGCGCCGTTTGGATAGACGACCGCACAGGACAGTGGTGTACCACCTCTTATTATGGCAAATCGCTGCCAACTTGGGCGGCTGTGCTCAATAGTAGTGGCGGGCTGAACGAACGATTGAAGTCGCTTACGTGGAAGCCTTCGAGTGACTTGGTAGGCAACTTCTCTTACTTCCTATCAGGAGGTATGAAGAAGCCCTTTGCACACAAGTTTGTGGGGAATGGCCGTTTCGCCTCGTTCAAGACTAGCGGCTTGGTAAATACTGAGATAGCGCGAGCAGCCACACAATGTGTGGAAGGCACCATGTTGGGTACAGACGATGTGACCGACTATTTAGCACTGACCTTCTATGCGGGCAATATCGACCACTGCACGGTGAGTGAAAGCCCTATGGAGTTGCAAGATACCTATGTGCGTCTTGACCAAGCTTTGGCGCAACTCATTCAGTCCGTCGAGCACAAAGTAGGGAAGGGTAAAGCCTTATTCGTGCTCACTTCGACAGGCTATGCTGACGAAGAGAATAACGACTTGACCAAATATCGCATTCCAACGGGAACGTTCGATGTAGAGCGTGCCGCAGGATTGCTGAATATGTACTTCGTGGCCGTTTATGGTCAAGGAAAATACGTTGATGCCTGTTTTGGTACGCAGCTCTATTTAAATCACAAGTTGATAGAACAGAAGCAAATCAACTTGGCGGAAATGTTAGAGCGGGCACAAGACTTCTTATTGCAACTTTCTGGTGTAAAAGATGTCTACACCTCCTCACGTCTCTTGCAAGGCGCATGGACACCGGGTATCAGCCGTATGCGTGGGGCTTACAATTCACGCTACTCGGGCGACATCATGATAGAGGTGGCACCGGGGTGGCACTATGTGAATAATACCACACGCGAAAATCAATTGGTGCGTGAATCGTATATTCCATTCCCTATCATATTTTTAGGTGAGGGCTTTAAGGCCGAAACGATTAGCCAGCCCGTCACGATTGATTATGTGGCTCCGACTCTGTCGAAGGCCATGCGCATTCGAGCACCGAATGCTTGTAGTGTGGCACCGCTATTATAAATGTGCAAATGCGTAGGAAATGTGCAAATGCGTAGGAAATGTGCAAATGTGCGAATGTGCAAATGATTGGATGCGTAGGAAATGTGCAAATGTGCAAATGTGCGAATGTGCAAATTAAAAGCGGTGCGTTCAGCAATTGGGGGGCAGGCCTCTGGCCTGCGGAAGACTCCCTAATGTTTTCCAAAGGACACTTTATTATACACTAAAAAACAAGAAAACACTTATGCTCCTCCTTATTTAACGAGGTGGGGCAGAAGTGACTCACGATATTATGGATATTAATAAAATTCTCAGCAAGTTATTCGGTAACAAGTCTTCACGCGACATGAAGGCCATTCAGCCCTGGGTTGAAAAGATTAAGGCAGCTTATCCTGCCATTCAAGCACTCGACAACGATGGCTTACGTGCCAAGACCAAGGAGTGGCAAGAAAAGATTCAACACTCTGCCGACGACATCAAGGAAAAGATTGAAGCCTTGAAGGCAAAGGTAGAAGAAACTCCTATTGAAGACCGCGAGGTAATCTTCAACCAGATAGACAAACTCGAAACGCAAGTACTCGATAAGATGGAGGAAGCACTCAACGAGGCATTGCCCGAAGTGCTCGCCATCGTAAAGGATACTGCACGCCGCTTTGCTGAGAACGAGACCGTTGAGGTAACAGCCAACGACTTTGACCGCGAGTTGGCCACCAGTCACGACTTCGTAACTATCGAAGGTGACAAGGCTATCTATCAGAACCACTGGATAGCAGGTGGTAACGATACGAAGTGGAACATGGTACACTACGACGTACAGTTGTTCGGTGGTGTCGTACTGCACCAAGGTAAGATTGCCGAAATGGCAACGGGTGAAGGTAAAACCCTCGTGGGTACACTCCCTGTATTCTTAAATGCCTTGACCGGTAATGGTGTACACGTCGTAACGGTCAATGACTACTTGGCTAAGCGTGACTCAGAATGGATGGGCCCGCTCTATATGTTCCACGGCCTTTCGGTCGATTGCATCGATAAGCACCAACCCAACTCAGAGAGCCGCCGCCGTGCCTACCAAGCCGACATTACGTTTGGTACGAACAATGAATTCGGTTTTGACTACTTGCGCGACAATATGGCCATGAGTCCGAAGGACTTGGTACAACGCCGTCACAATTATGCCATCGTCGATGAGGTAGACTCAGTATTGATTGACGACGCGCGTACTCCGTTGATTATCTCTGGTCCTGTGCCTAAGGGCGATGACCAACTCTACGAACAATACCAACCCTTGGTAGAGCGTTTGGTAGCGGTACAGCGTAAGTTGGCTACACAATATCTGGCCGAAGCTAAGCAAATGATTGGTTCGGGCGATAAGCAAAAGGAAGAAGAAGGTTTCCTCCAACTCTTCCGTAGCCACAAGGCACTGCCTAAGAACAATCCATTGATTAAGTTCCTCTCTGAGACCGGTATCAAAGCAGGTATGCTCAAGACGGAGGAAATCTATATGGAGAACAACAACCGTCGTATGCCCGAGGCTGTTGAACCCCTCTACTTCGTTGTAGATGAGAAGATGCATAGCGTCGACCTCACTGATAAGGGTAACAAGTGGTTGGCCGATCAAGTGAACGATGACCAACTCTTTGTGCTCCCCGACATCACTTCTATCCTTTCAGCGCTTGAGGCCGATACAACTATCAGCGACGAGGAACGCGTAGCAAAGAAGGACGAGGTATTACAAGACTACGCAATCAAGAGCGACCGTGTACACACGATTCTTCAGTTGCTGAAGGCTTACACCATGTTCCGCATCAACGAAGAGTATGTGGTAATGGACGGCCAAGTAAAGATTGTTGACGAACAGACGGGTCGTATCATGGAAGGCCGTCGTTGGAGTGATGGCTTGCACCAAGCTGTCGAGGCTAAGGAACACGTAAAGGTAGAGGCTGCTACGCAGACTTTCGCTACGATTACGTTGCAGAACTACTTCCGTATGTACCACAAGTTGGCTGGTATGACGGGTACGGCTATTACTGAGGCTGGTGAGTTCTGGAATATCTACAAGCTTGATGTAGTAGAAATTCCTACCAACCGCCCCATTGCACGTATTGACATGAACGACCGCGTCTATAAGACGAAGCGCGAAAAGTATAAGGCCGTTATCGAAGAGATTGAGAAGATGCGTATCGCTGGTCGCCCCGTATTGGTAGGTACAACCAACGTCGACGTGAGCGAACTCTTGAGCCGTATGCTCCAACTTCGCGGCATTCCTCACCAAGTATTGAACGCTAAGTTGCACCAGAAGGAGGCTGACATCGTAGCCAAAGCTGGTCAGAGCAACTTGGGCAAGGTGGTGATTGAAGACGCTGACGGCAATAAGCACGAAGAAGAGCGCATGCTCGGTGCTGTAACCATTGCAACGAACATGGCCGGTCGTGGTACGGATATTAAGCTCACCGATGAGGTGAAGGCCGCAGGCGGTTTGGCTATTATCGGTACAGAGCGTCACGAGAGCCGTCGCGTTGACCGTCAGTTGCGTGGTCGTGCAGGTCGTCAGGGTGACCCCGGTTCGTCAGTATTCTTCGTTTCGCTGGAAGACAACTTGATGCGTCTGTTCGCTTCTGAGCGCATTGCTCGCGTAATGGATAAGTTGGGCTTCAAGGATGGTGAGATGATTGAGGCCAAGATGATTAACAATAGCATCGAACGTGCCCAGCGCAAGGTGGAAGAGAATAACTTCGGTATTCGTAAGCGCTTGTTGGAGTATGACGATGTGATGAACAAGCAGCGTACCGTCATCTACGAGAAGCGTCGCCACGCCTTGATGGGTGAACGTGTAGGCATGGACATTGCCAACATGATATGGGACCGCGTAATCAATATCATCGACAAGAACGACTACGAAGGTTGCAAGGAAGGCTTCATCGAAATCTTTGCCATGGAAGTGCCCTTCACTGAGGCTGAGTTTGATAGCATGAAGCGTGATGACTTGTACGAGAAGGCATTTGAAGCTGCTATGGCTGCCTTTAAGCGCAAGACTGACCGCATGGCTGAGGTGGCTATGCCTGTCATCAAGCAGGTGTATGAAAACCAAGGTGAGATGTACGAAAACATTCTCGTGCCTATTACTGATGGTAAGTTGATGTACAACATTCGCACCAACTTGAAGTTGGCTTACGATACGGAGTCGAAGGAAGTTGTAAAAGACTTTGAGAAGGCTATCATTCTTCACAACATTGACGATGCTTGGAAGGAAAACCTTCGCGAACTTGACGACTTGAAGAAGTCGGTTCAGAATGCTTCTTACGAACAGAAGGATCCGCTCCTCGTGTTCAAGTTGGAGAGTGTGCAACTCTTCGACAAGATGGTGAACCGTATCAACAACGAAACGGTCGCTACGTTGATGCGTGGTCAGATACCAGTTCAGGCTCCGCAAGAGGTGCAAGAGGCTGCTCCTGAGGAACCTACTCAGCAGCAGAACCTCACCACTACGCACGAAACGCTTGACGAGGCTGGCGACCCTGAAGCTGCCGCCGCAGCAGGACGTGACACACGCGAACAAAGCAATCAGCCACTCGTAAAGGAGAAGGCTCCTGGTCGTAACGATCCCTGTCCTTGTGGCAGTGGCAAGAAGTTCAAAGATTGCCACGGTAAGAATTTATAATCTCTTGAGTTGACGAGTTGACAAATTGTAATTTGATGGGGCCTCTCCCCCTAACCCCCTCCCCCACAGGGGAGGGGGAATAAGTCACTCTTACTGATTGAGTTTTCTGTTGGTTTTCAACTAGAAACGCAGCAAGTAAAGGTTACTTATTCCCCCTCCCCCGTGGGGGAGGGGGTTAGGGGGAGAGGCCCCAATTGTAGTTTAGACTCAATTCCTAAACAAGCGCAAAGCGCGCAATGCAATTTTTGTTTTTGCATTACGCGCTTTGCGCTTTTAAAAAAGTATTGAGTGTATTCGTGTTACTTCACTACCATCTTGCGGGTCAAGTTGCTAGCAGTAGTGCTGACCTGGAAGAGGTAAACACCAGGAGCCATGCCTTGCAAGCTGATAACCTGTTCGTCGCCGTGGCGAGGAGCCGTGATATGGCGTGACTCAACTACCTGACCATTCATCGAAACGATACGAAGGTCGGCATACGACTCGTCGTTGTTGAAGAGTACCTTCCAACTGTCATCGTCCTTTTGCATGGTGATAGGAGCAGCCGTGTTGTAAGTTTCGTTAATGGCAGTACGCATCAAGATAGCCTCTTTCAGACCATTGTACGCGTCAATCTTGCCATAACCCCAAGAGTTGTTCCACTCCGTGTTGCGACCTGTATAGCTATCGTGACGAGCCGTCTTCTTAATGATAGTCTTTACATCGGCGGGCGTTAAGTCGGGGTTCGCTTGCAACCAAAGGGCTACGATACCCGTTACTACAGGACAAGCCATTGACGTACCATTCATTACGCCATAATAGAAGGTGTTGCCGTCAGATGTAACCTCTTGAACACGTGTGGAAGCCAAGCTTGCAAATTCTTTCGACTTCTTAGAGAAAGCAGAGGCAATGCAACCACCAGGAGCTGCAACAGTGGGCTTGTTAGGGTCGATAGCGCTGAGTGAAGGACCTTTGCTTGAGAACTTGCTCAAATCACCCGTTTCGCCAATGCTTTGAGCAAAAGAATAGGAGCTACCATTCGTTGCTATGAAGTTCGTAGCAGCATTGTACGATGCGACAGCGATAGAACTGGGCACTGAAGCACCAGCTTCGCCAACGATGTAGTTGTCGTCACCCTGAATGGAGGTAATAGTAGTACGCGTGTCGTCATCATTAATGATAGAACGCTGAACGCGCTCAAAGGTGCAAAGATAGCTATCGGTGTCAGACCATACGTGAACAGTCTTGCCTGTCTTACCTGTGATTTCCCAACAAAGGATGGCACCGCTTACAGATGTTTTGCCAATTACTTTTTTGGCTAAATCATTGATCTGAATACCTAGGGTGCAGAACTGGCGATTGTTGTAAGGATTAATGCCTTTCTCGTAGTTGTAGTTGGCTGACAATTGTTCGTCAGTTGGATAATACACTTTATTATTATAAATGATGACAGGCTTAAGGCTCAAATCTTCCTTGCCGTCCGTGTCAGTACCCCAAGCTTGTGTCAAGGCTATGCCGTCCTTATTATTAGCATCGGGCTTTAGGTAGAAGTAAGCCTTTTCGTCGTCGGCAGTGAAAGTGTAACTTGCGTGAATGCGGTCACCACCACTGTTGCCCATTGCACCTACGGCAATGGCTCCCTTGCCTAATAACTTTTCAATGGTTTGGTCAAAAGCTGAGGTTCCATCATGTGGACCTAAGTTGGTACCGAAACTCATGTTGACAACAAAGGGTTTACCCTCTTGGGCTGCGTACTTCTGAATCGCTGCGAACTGTACGGGTACTACGGCATTGTCGAAGTTGGACATCATGGGCAGAAGTTCTGCACCAGTGGCAATGCCGTAATAGTCAGAACCGTCAATCTTATTACCCATGGCAATGTTGGCTACGTGGGTAGCATGTCCGACTTGGTCGTTAGGATCAGAAGTGGGGGCTGAGGTGCGCAAGCCGCCACTTGATTGGCTACTTCCCCAACGTTTGCTACGACCCGTAAAAGCGATGTGCTTAAACTCGAAGCCTTGATCTATCACGCCAATGATAACGCCTGTGCCGTCGTAAGGTGTGTCAAGCCCTGTGCCAGCTTGTACCTTGGCAACCCCCGTCTCGGTGCGCACATGGTTCATCAAGGGGCGTGCTTGACGTGATTGGTTGATATAGAGTACACCTTCTTCTGCAGCCAAAGTGGGGATAAAGTGGGCGGGAATGTTGGCCATTACAAATTGGTCGCCAGCCGTTTCGGCATGATAACCTTCAGCGGTAATAAATTCGGCTACGGCATCGGCCATGCCTACGGCTGTTGTAACGCTTAGGCACAAAGTGCTGTCGGGCGTAACGGTCTGTAGACCACGTGCACCAATTCGCTTTACGCTGTTGCCTTTAATCAGAGCGTCGAATGATTGGCTCCACTTGCGTCCTGTGTCGTACACCTTTATCTCTTGTGCGGTTGCTGCCACTGACATTAATGCCATAGCGGCTGCTAAAAAGGCTTTCTTATTCATTTCTTCTAAGTAATATATTCTTCTGTTGTTATTTTGATTTTCAGTATTATAGCCAAAACGCTGCAAATTTACGTATAATTATTTACAAATCGTTTGTGTTTCAATAAAATACCAATCATTTTGCACCGGATTTAGTATTATTTTACAAAAGCATTGTCAACGCATACATTTGCCCATATTAGTATAAATAACTACTTTTGCAGCTCAATACCTTTAAAAACGTGCAAGAAGCAATCGTGTAGAGTAAAGCATTCATCTGCACATCTGCGTATTTGCACCTTATTTAATTTTATAATCATGTACAACACAACAAAACAAGCACGTGTCGCTACCTTTAGCCACTTCAATCGTAAAGGGTGGAGCCTCTTTGGTGCGCTTCATCGCGAAGTGCGCATCGGAGTGCTGAGTGTTGCTACTTTAGCCTGTGCTACGCCACGACTCATGGCCAGCACATTATTTACGGCTGAAGGCAATGCCAAAACTACGCTACGCACCGACACCTTGGCTTTAGGCGAAGCTGCCGTATCGGCTTCACGTGCTCCCATGGCAGCCAACGTGGCTGCACGACAAGTGTTGACGCTTACGCACGACGACCTTGCTGCGGCGGGGGTGCAAAGCCTCAACGACGTTCTCAAACTCTCAGCTGGCGTTGATGTCCGACAACGCGGAGGGTTTGGTATTCAAACGGACATTAGTATTGACGGCGGAACACACGACCAAATTACAATTCTTCTTAATGGTGTTCCCCTTGTTAACCCACAGACGGGCCATAATGCGGCCGATTTTCCTGTAAACATTGCTGACATTGAGCGCATCGAAATACTCGAGGGCGCTGCCTCACGCGTAATGGGTAGTCAAGCCTTTAGTGGCGCTATTAATGTGGTAACGCGTAATAATCATACGCCAACTCACCTTGAGGCACTGCTCGAAGGCGGTTCGTATGGAATGGTAAAAGGCGAAGCTCGTACCGCTTGGCAATGGGCCAAACATTGGAGCGGTTCGGCCAGTGGTAGCTATCAGCGTTCTGACGGGGCTGTACAAAATAGTGCCTTCAAAGGGGGCAAGGGCTATGGACAATTATCCTACGATGCTCCTGACTTTCGCTTCGACTTACAAGCGGGTGCTACGGCCAATGACTTTGGAGCTAACACGTTTTATTCGGCTGCTTATCCCAACCAATGGGAGGCGACTCGCCGCTACCTTGTATCGGCACGTGCTGAGAGTAAAGGACGTGTTCACCTTGTGCCCCAACTTTCGTGGGTGCGTAGTTTCGACCACTTCCAATTAATTAAAGATAGCCAGACGGGTGAGAACTTTCACCGAGGCGATGTCTATACCGCAGGGCTGAATGCTTGGACGGAATGGGCCTTAGGTCGTACGGCCGTTGGGGCGGAACTGCGTGAAGAAACAATCTTCAGTACCAACCTTGGTCGCGAATTGCAAGAAGACCAGCAAGTCGGCATTCCACACGAGGCTGGACGGTTCTACACCAAGAAGGACGAGCGCACCAATCTTTCTTACTTTGCCGAACATAACTTTATGTGGCGCAATGTTACGCTATCATTGGGTGTCATGGCTGAGCGCAATAGTGCGATTGACAGTAAGTTCCGTTTCTATCCAGGCGTTGATCTCAGCTATCGTCCCTCTAACGAATGGCGATTGTTTGCTTCGTGGAATAAGTCGTTGCGTCTGCCTTCTTTCACCGACCTTTGGTATAAAAGTCCTACGCAAGAGGGCAATGTGGGTTTGCGTCCCGAGGAGTGCTCTTCTTTACGTTTAGGGGCAGATTTTATTCACCCAATCATCACGCTACGCTTGAAAGCGCATTGGCAACGTGGCACACATATGATTGACTGGGTGATGCGCACAGCCGACGACTCGAAATATTATGCAACCTCGTTTTCATTAGACAACTTTGGCGCAGGACTTGATGCTCGTATCTCACTCACTAATTGGTGGGGGAGACGTCAACCCTTTGAATGGGTGTCAGTATCGTATGCTTGGTTGAACCAACATCGTCGTGCTGGCGAACCTTATTTTAAGTCGAATTATGCCATGGAGTATTTGCGCCATAAGTTTGTGGCGCGTTTGCACCATCGCATTGTATCGCGCTTGAGTGCCGAATGGGCCGTGCGGGTGCAACAACGCGAAGGAGCGTACCTTATATATAAGGACCTCAAGCCCACTGCCACGTTACAACCTTACGGCACACATGCTTTACTCGATTGCCGCCTTACTTGGGCTGCTAAGCATTACACCGCATTTGTCGACCTCAACAACCTCACCGCCCACCATTATTATGACCTTGGCAACGTTCGCCAACCAGGACTTATCGTCATGGCTGGGGTGAAGGTGAAGTGGTAGATAAACTGCAATTGGGCCTCACCCCCTAACCCCCTCTCCTTGAGGAGAGGGGGGGACTGAAGTTACCTTTTTCTCCCCAGTCTCTTGCTTGAGATATTTCCTGAAAATGAGCAAGAAAAGGTGACTTGTTCCCCCTCTCCTCAAGGAGAGGGGGTTAGGGGGTGAGGCCGTTAGGGGGTGAGGCCCAATTGCAGTTTCGTTACAGAGTCTAAAAAAAGAATCCTTAGTCGCATGTAGGAATGCAGACTAAGGATTCTTTTACAAAAAGTAAGTAGGGAGGCTTTTATTGCATACTGCCGCCCACGATGTCGAGCAACTCGTTGGTGATAGCTTGCTGACGCGTCTTGTTGTAGGTGAGCGTAAGTTCACGCAAAAGCTCGTCGGCATTGTCCGTAGCCACTTGCATAGCCATGACACGCGCCGCATGTTCGCTGGCTAAACTATCGAGTAGGGCAGTGAACAACTTTAAGTGCAATGACTTAGGTACTAACTGACTTACCACTTCCTCCTTTGACGGTTCGACAATGAAGTCGAGTTGCGTCGTATTACTCGTTGAAGCGTTGTCAGCAGATTGTAACTTGATAGGCAGGAACTCCTCTTCAGTGAGAATTTGCGAACCAGCGCTCTTAAAGTGGTGATAAATCAAGTCGGCACGGTCAATCTCGCCTTGTGCATAGCTCTTCATGATTTCTGCTGCCACTTGTGCTGCCTTCTCGTAAGAAGGGTGGTCAAGTAGAGCCGTATAGTCAGCAGTGGGTGTAAAGCCCGCTTTGACAACGGCATCGTAAGCCTTCTTACCTAAGGGATAAACGCTAACGATGTCAATGCCTTGTTGGCGGTAAGCATCCACCTTACGATTAAAAGCCTTGATAACGTTGGCATTAAATCCACCACAAAGCGAAGAGTTGGAAGTATAAAGAACAATGGCCACACGCTTCACTTCACGCTCGCCAGCATAGGGCGTATCGATTTCGCCCTCCATACTGCCTACAAAGGTAGACATAATATGACTGAGTTGACGCTCGTAGGGGCGCATACGCTCAATCGCCAGCTGTGCATGGTGAAGTTTTGAAGATGCCACCATCTTCATGGCACTCGTAATCTTGCGAGTGCTGTTCACCGACGCAATTCGCGTTTTAACTTCTTTCAGTGAGGCCATATTTGTTATGCTTTATATTGTCCAGCAATGTCGGCTGCCACCTTTTCAATGTTATGACAAACCTCGTCGTCAAGTTTACCTGCAGCTAAGGCACCCAAAATGCTGTCAGCATATTGTGAGCGAACAACTTGTAAGAAGTCATCTTGGAAGCTGCGCACCTTGTCAAGAGGCACGTCCTTCAACAATCCATGTGTGCCGCAGTAGAGGATAGCTACCTGTTCGGCAACGGGCATTGGGCTGTACTGAGCCTGAATGAGTAACTGGTTGTTCTTACGACCGCGGTCAATGGTCATAGCCGTTACGGGGTCCATATCAGAAGAGAACTTGGCGAAGGCTTCTAGCTCGCGGTATTGAGCTTGGTCAATCTTCAACGTACCAGCCACTTTCTTCATACTCTTAATCTGAGCAGCACCACCCACACGGCTTACAGAGATACCTACGTCAATAGCAGGACGGAAACCTTGGTTGAAGAGGTTGGTGTCCAAGTAAATCTGACCGTCCGTAATAGAAATTACGTTCGTAGGAATGTAGGCCGAAACGTCGCCTGCTTGTGTCTCGATGATAGGCAATGCCGTGAGCGAACCGCCCCCTTTCACCTCACCTTTGAGGCATTCAGGTAGGTCATTCATCTTTTCAGCTACTTCCTGTTGATTGTTGATCTTAGCAGCACGCTCGAGCAAACGAGAGTGGAGATAGAACACATCACCAGGGTAAGCCTCACGACCAGAAGGACGACGCAAGATAAGTGATACCTCACGATAAGCAACAGCCTGCTTTGAAAGGTCGTCATAAACGACTAAGGCATGAAGGCCACGATCGCGGAAGTATTCACCAATGGCAGCACCTGCAAATGGTGCGTAATATTGCATGGCAGCAGGGTCGCCAGCGGTGGCACTTACGATAATCGTATAGTCCATAGCACCAGCCTGCTTCAGCGTGTTGACAATGTTGGCAACGGTCGAAGCCTTTTGGCCGATAGCTACGTAGATGCAGTAAACAGGGTCGCCCGCCTCGAAGTTGCTCTTTTGGTTGATAATGGTATCAATAGCAATAGCCGTCTTACCCGTTTGGCGGTCGCCAATGATAAGTTCGCGTTGGCCACGGCCAATTGGAATCATCGAGTCAACACTCTTCAAACCCGTTTGCAAGGCTTGTGTTACGGGTTGGCGGTAGATAACACCAGGTGCTTTACGGTCAAGTGGCATGAGGTACTTTTTACCTTCGATGCTCTTGCCCCCGTCGATAGGATTGCCCAGAGGGTCGATAACGCGGCCAAGCATTTCGTCGCTTACCTCGATAGAGGCAACCTTGCCTGTGCGTTTTACGCTTTGTCCCTCCTTGATACCTTCAGAAGAACCGAGCAACACGGCGCCCACGTTATCCTCTTCAAGGTTCATGGCAACACCAATGACACCGTTCTCAAATTCGATCAATTCGTTCTCGGTTACGTTGGTAAGGCCGTAGATGTGGGCCACACCATCACCGATTGAAAGAACCACACCAACTTCTTCGAACTTGACATCCGTGTTAATATCCTGAAGTTCGCGCAAGAGTACGTCGCTAACTTCACTGGGTTTTATATTGTTGGACATTTGGTTGTTTTAAGTGTTAAGTGTGAAATAAAAGAAGAATTACATCTTCATATTACTTCAGTTCACGTTTAAGTTTGGCAAGCTGTGTGCGCACGCTTGCGTCTAATCGATAGGTGTCGTATTCAAGAATAAAGCCACCGCCAATGGCAGCATCCTCCTTTACTTGAAAGTCAACCTTACAATTTGATTTGGCTTCGACCATTTGTTGCATTTTGCTAATAAGACTATCAGCAATAGCGGTCGGCACCACAAGTTTGCCCTTAATGATGTGCTTTTGCTTGCGGTAGAGCGTACCATACGAGTGAGCTACAAAGAGCATGAGGTCGGCGCGTTGCTTCTTCAACACCAATTTTACGAATTGGGCGAGTGCAGCCGATGGGGTAGCTTTGCCACAAGCTGCGGTAAGCAAAAGTTTCTCTTTCTGTGCATCGGTTAGCACGGGGTTGAGCATGGCTTGCTGCAAGGCGGGGACAGTCAGGTACGTTTCGGCCAATTGAGCCGTTTCGTCGTATACCTGCTTATCCTCATTGTGCTCTTCAGCAAAGCGTAGCAAGGCTTTTGCGTAGCGCATTGATATGATGCCTAAATCCATAATGGCTAAATCTTATACTATATGTGTGAGAGTAGGGTAGAGACTCTTAGTCTTTAGCCTTTGCAAGCTTCGTTCAGCATTTGCTCAATGAGCGCTTGCTGCTCGTCATTGTTAGCCAACTTTTGGCGTACCACTTTCTCAGCAATAACGATGGAGAGGTCGGCTACTGTCTGACGAATGTCGCGTAGGGCATTCTCCTTTTCAGCTGCAATTTGTGCTTTAGCCTCTTGCAGCAGTTTTGCGCCGTCGGCTTGTGCCTTATTGCGTGCTTCGCTAACGATGCTATCGCCAGTAGCTTTGGCTTGTGCTAAAATCTCTGCTTGTTTGGCGCGCGCTTCGGCAAGGAGGCGTTCGCTCTCTTGCTGAATGCCTGCGAGGCGCTCGTTTGCCTCGTGTGCCTTTTGCAGCGACTCGTCGATATAGTTTTTACGGTCTTCTACCATCTTGGTGATGATTGGGAAACCGTATTTAGCCATCAAGAAGAAGACGATCAAAAATGCCAACAACATCCAGAACAACAAACCGAAGTCGGGAGTCAGTATAGATGGCAGATTGATTGACAGCATATATTGTGATGATTAGAGTTTAATAAGTTTGATAAGTTTAGTGAGTTTAATGAGTTTAATTGGTTTAATGAGTTTAATAAGTTTAATTGGTTTAATGAGTTTAATTGATTTAATGAGTCTAGAAGTTCAATGAGTTTATTGATATTGCTAAACTCATAAAACTTATGAATCTCATAAACTTATTACCCCCATAAACTTATTAAACTCATTAAACTTATTAAACCGATTAAACTCAAAAGCTCATTAACATCCTAACCTTATCTTACAAGAAGAGGCAGAGCAAGCAGACGATAACTGCGAAGAGTGCTACACCTTCAACAAGTGCTGCGATGATAATCATGTTAGAGCGAATGTCGCTTGTTGACTCAGGTTGGCGAGCGATAGCCTCCATAGCTGCGCTACCAATTCTACCAATACCTAAACCAGCGCCAATGGCAGCAAGAGCGGCACCAATACCAGCACCTAACTTAGCGAGACCTGCTGCACCTGCTGCAGCTTGTAACAATGCAATTAAAAGAGTCATAATGTTTTGATTTTTATGGTTTTTTGATTTGTTTTGTTCAATTAAAGCTTAAAGCGCAATGCTTATTCGTGATGTTCGGGGTGAGCTAAGCCGATAAACACAGCGCTCAACATTGTAAATACGTAAGCTTGAATGAAGGCTACCAAGAGTTCAAGGCAGTTCATGAAGATCATCATAACGAAACTTACGAGTGTAAGCGGTGTACCGATTACGGCACCCAACTGGCATGTGATAAAGATTACGCAAGAGAGTGAAAGAATGATAGCGTGTCCACCCATCATGTTGGCAAACAAACGCACCATGAGGGCGAAAGGCTTGGTAAAGATACCAAACAATTCGATGACAGGCATCATAGGTACGGGGCACTTCAACCAAGTAGGTACGGGTGGCCACAATATTTCCTTCCAATACTCCTTATTGCCAAACAGATTGACAAGGAGCATGGTGCAAATGGCCAACACAAATGTGATGTTGATGTTGCCCGTAATGTTTGCACCACCAGGGAAGATAGGCAGCAGTCCCAATAAGTTGGTGATGAAGATGAAGAAGAACGCTGTAAGCAAGAAGGGGGCGTACTGGCGATAATGTTTCTCGCCCACAGAGGGACGAATTAAGTCATCGTTGATAGACATGACAAACATTTCGACCAATCCGACAAATCCGCCAGGAGCCTTGTCGCCAGGCTTACGCCCTTTATACCAGCGTGCAGAACCGATAAAGATAAAAGCCATCAAGATGACTACAATCCATATCTGCACCACATTCTTGGTAATGCTAAAGTCAAGCGGACGGACGTCGCCAGCGGCGGTGTGTTCGTATATCTTGCCGTTTTGTTCTTCGTTCAAGTAAAAGCCATTGTACGTACCATCAGCACTATCGTGAAAGCGGGCAGAGCTAAACACCTGCCACCCACTTGTCTCTCCCTTAACGATGACGGGGAGTGGAATCGAGATGTGGTGTCCGTTCCACGTTGTGATGTGCCAGTCGTAAGCATCGCTCATGTGTCCCAACACGATTTCTTTCACGTCAATCTTTGGCTGGGCTTCGCTTGCTTCATTGTGCGCTGCTTGCGCTGCAAAGAAGGTGACGAAGAACAATGCTAAAGTGCACAAGTATTTAATACTGAAGTGTTTCATTGCTTCTTTTTAATGTTTTGCTCCATCTTGATGTAGTACATCATTGAGGTAACTACATTCGCGATGTAGAGCACTAAGAGGTTGATGGCGAAAGCTAATATGTTGCGTCGGTCGGCTAATCCATAAATCAGCAAGATAGCTGCTACGAGAAAGAAGCGTACCACTTTCACTACGAGGTAAAAGCTCAGTGCGCGCTTTGCACCGTCCTTCATCACCCAATCGTGTGCCATTCCGCTCACGAAGTTAAGGGCTAAGAATAGGGTAGATATTACCACCAGCATAGGTGCTTGCTGAAAGGCAACGTCGCGTCCTGCCAGCATTAGTTGAAACAGGAATAGAGTGAGGCTGACCGTAAAGAAAGTCAGAGCTTTCGTTAGTAGGCAACGAGCTATTCGCTTGTCAGATGTGTCCATAGTATAGGTCGGGGGGTGTATTTGTGGTGTAAAGTGATGTCAAGTATGAGAGTTCGTTATTAAGTTTTGGTAATTAAAGTAAGGCATAGTTCGGTCAAAGAGAGGCGAGAGATGCTGCGGCATACGTCACACTCTGTTCGACTACAAACTCATGCTTTCTTCGTTACTCAAAACGCGTTTTGCATTGACTGAGGATGCAGCGGTGACAGGCCTGTCACATAGTCCTCTGAATGATAAAACTATAGAACTCTTTTTTAACAACTTCACTCACGCCCCATTCCTATGGCATGGCTACATTTCGACGCAGACGGAAATGGCATTGTTGGCCACTTCGACAAATCCGCCACTTACAGTCACCTGATAGGGTTCGTTGCCGATGCATTCTACGGTGCCAGCTGTTAGGGTCGAGATGATTGGCGCATGGCCTTTCAATACCTCAAAGCGTCCCTGAGTGCCAGGGAACTTTACCCCTTCAACTTCGCCTTCGTAGAGTGTCTTTTCGGGCGAAACTATGGTTACTTTCATGTTGATTAGTGATTCTTTATTGATGGGCAAATGCTTGGTTAATGTGCAAATGCTTGGTTAATGTGCAAATGCTTGGTTAATGTGCAAATGTGCAAATGGGTAAATGTGCAAATGGAATGTAACTGACAGATAGAGTTCTGAACAGTTTTACATGCCGTATAATGGGGAACATTCGCAAATGAAGCATTATCAATTTGCATATTTGCACATTTGCACATTCTCACATTGACTAAGCATTTGCATATTAGAGAATTATGCTTGCGCCATCAGTTTCTTACCCTTTTCGATTGCTTCGTCAATGGTACCGACGTTGAGGAAGGCCTGTTCAGGTAGGTCGTCCACCTCGCCGTCAAGTATCATGTTGAAGCCACGGATAACCTCTTCGATGGGTACCATAACACCCGGAACGCCTGTAAACTTTTCAGCCACAGTGAAAGGTTGACTCAAGAAACGTTGTACACGGCGTGCACGGTTGACAGTCAAGCGATCCTCGTCAGAGAGTTCGTCCATACCCAAAATGGCGATGATGTCTTGCAGTTCCTTATATTTCTGTAGGATTTGCTTAACGCGCTGTGCACAGTTGTAGTGTGCTTCGCCAATCACTTTCGGGTCGAGAATACGAGAGGTAGAGTCCAAGGGGTCAACGGCGGGATAGATACCCAACTCAGTAATCTTACGGCTCAATACGGTAGTTGCATCAAGGTGAGTAAAGGTAGTAGCAGGAGCAGGGTCAGTTAAGTCGTCGGCAGGCACATATACGGCCTGAATAGACGTGATAGAACCATTCTTAGTAGAAGTAATACGCTCTTGCATGGCACCCATTTCGCTGGCCAATGTAGGTTGGTAACCTACGGCCGAAGGCATACGGCCTAACAAGGCAGACACCTCAGAACCTGCCTGCGTGAAACGGAAGATGTTGTCGATAAAGAACAAGATGTCAGAAGTCTTACCCTCTTTCGCACCCGCATCGCGGAAACTTTCGGCAATCGAAAGGCCAGAGAGAGCTACTGACGAACGTGCTCCAGGTGGTTCGTTCATCTGGCCATACACAAGCGTAGCTTGGCTCTTGGCTACTTCTTCGTAGTCAACCTTCGATAAGTCCCATTCGCCGCGTTCCATAGCTTCGGTAAATTCCTTACCATAGCGCACAACACCGCTCTCAATCATCTCGCGCAGAAGGTCATTACCCTCACGTGTACGCTCACCTACACCGGCGAATACAGAGAAACCGTCGTGACCTTTGGCGATATTGTTGATTAACTCCATGATGAGCACCGTTTTACCTACACCTGCACCACCGAACAAACCAATCTTACCACCCTTAGCATAGGGCTCGAGCAAGTCGATTACCTTGATGCCCGTATAGAGCACCTCGCTGCTCGTCTTTAAGTCCTCAAACTTAGGCGGTTCGCGGTGAATAGGGTAAGTGCCGCTTGTGCGGTCGAGCGTTTTAAGGCCGTCAATAGAGTCGCCTGTAACGTTCATCATACGACCCTTAATTTGGTCGCCAGTAGGCATTGAGATAGGAGCGCCCGTGCGTACTACTTCCAATCCGCGGCTAAGGCCATCGGTGTTGTCCATAGCTACGGTACGAACGGTGTCCTCGCCAATGTGCTGTTGTACCTCAATCACGATGGTTCGGCCATCGGGGTGAGTCACTTTCAGCGCTTCGTGGATACGGGGTAACACTTTCTCTGCTTCTTGGCCCTCCGTGTCGAACTTAACGTCGATTACGGCACCAATAATCTGTGAAATGTGTCCGATTTTCACGCTATTTTCACTCATGATTATTTTATATAATAGCTGTTGTAATATTGTTTTTCTTTTTGATTAGTTATGCGCGATAGGTATAACGATGCACACACTATGTAGAGTGGGGTGTAGGCTATATCAAGGTGCAAAACGGAAAGTAAAAAGTAACAATCGCTGTAGCCTTTCTGCTTAATCCACGGCAAAATTAATATTTCTGTTTAAATAGGCCATCTCTTTTAAGATTTAATTTCTGTAAAGGTTTGTTTCACTCCTACAAAAAATAGCGTTTTAGAACAATAGTGTGGTAGTTTTGGGCGGGTCGTAGGCATTATTCTGTTGCTGCAAAAAAAGGTGTTTTGGGTGCTTTCCCTCTTATAAAGTTTGGCTCTATAACGAATCGTGTGGGTAAAACTGCAATATTACCCACACGATTCGTTATAGAGCCAAATTGGTTAATCGTTATCAAATCTGTCAATGATTTTTAGGGATAGTCAATAATTCGATGTTTAATATCTCTCCATGAGTCTTGTAGTTACCAATGCTTTCGCCTCGGATTACTTTCTCAGCTTCAAGAATCTCACCTTTTCGTATTCTGTAAACGAGGAGGAGATCATCAACGTGAAGGCTGCTATTTTCGCATGACATAACCTTTAGATAGTTCTTTCCCTCATGCGCAACAACCACAAATGTCAACTTTCGATTGAGATATTGAACAGTTATCTTCGTGTTCAACTCAAGGGCATGAATATAAAGCGTATCATCGTTAAATCCCCAATCACTTACAAGATTCTTTGATGCTGAATGGGGCAAGTTCACAGGCAAGTTTGTGCTCATAGTAGTTGTCCATAGCAAATCGAACTTCCATGGTTTGTTGCTTTTCCTCGTCGTTATAGAAGAAGAAAATCTTACCCAAAGGAAACTCCTCATCTGGCTCTTCCAGTTTTGCAAAGAAAAGCTCGTAGCCTTTTTCGGCAATTTCAGGCATGATGACATGGCTTATCATATACTTTTGGTGTTCTATGGCAACATCGTCAAGACCATGCTCCAAAATTATAATCTTCTCTTTGAAGCGTTGCAAGTCAAAGACCGTACGGAACGTGTAGTTCTTATCCATGCCAAGAGTTTCTGGCAATTCCATTGGCATATAGTCATATCCATTCGGCTTAAAGAACTCGAAGAAGAGCATGAACTTGTGTTCCATGTCATGATAGAGCGTACCGGCAGGAATACCAGTAACCTCGCCACAGTGAGGACAATGGTACAAGAATAGCTCATCAGAGAAAATCTTTTCCCTGAGCTCTGGATCTAAATCCACATTCACCGAAGTCCAAAGGTCAAATTCACCTTCCTTGTGGCAATGTGGACACTCTATTGTTTCTTTCCTTAACTGTGACATATTGTTTCATATTATATGAGTACTTGCCACTCTCCGTGCTTTCTTCCGCCAACACGTTTGAGCAGGCCTTTCTGCTGTAGTTTGCCGATAACGAATTTCACGCCATCCTCTGTTATATCGCCAAGAGCATTAGCAGCTTCCACTCTGGTTCCTTTGGGGTTGTTCTTGAAGAACTCAAGCACTTTTTTGGGGGTAGCATCCAAATCCTTTTGGGTAGCACAATCGTCCTTTTGGGTAGTGCTTATATCCTTCAAAGATTCCTTTTGGGTAGTGATTTCGCTCTTTGGAATAGTATTTGGGTCCTTTGGGATAGTATTACTATCCTTTAAAGGCTTCTTTGGGGTAGTTGTCCCTACCATATACTCTTTTCGACTGATTATTTGAATCTCGCCGTATGGCAGACCTACAAGTTTACCGCTTTTGTCTTCTACACCAAAGAGGGTAACTTGGTGCATAAGATGTTTTCTGCAGTAGCTTCTATGCCATTCTTCTTGTCGTTGGGCTTTACCTTAGCATCCTTGGCAACAATGATAAAACGGATGAGTTCGTCAGCTTCATGGGCGTGCCCTGCATTGAAGATAGCCAAATCCACCTTCTGTGTCTTTGTCTTTCCGCTTGCCGCATCAGTATACTTTACCTTATAGTCACGATCCATATCCTCAGGGGCGAAACCATACTCTTCTGTCATCATCGCAATCATCGACAGCAATATCATTCCCTTATCAGTAGCTTTCACCACACGATTAGTGAGTGAACATACCATTTCGTTTTCTCCAAGAACAATTTCGTTCTGAGAACCTATATTGTTGTCAGAGTTTGCCATATCATGCAAATTTATGCTATTTAGTCCAAACAACCATATCCATTTTAGTCCATCGAGTGTTTCTCCTTGGATAGCCAAAGCATTGAAACTTGTTTTATCGGGTTTGGTCAAATTGGAGCTTTTATTTTCTATAAATAATAATGTTTCCCTCCTTGTTGGGGACAAGAAGGGCTTTTACATCAACTTCAAGACATGATGCTATTTGATACAATGTTTCTAATCCAGGTTGGGCGGAGTTGGTGCACCATTTACTCACCGTAGCGGGATTTTTGTCAAGTTGTTTTGCTAACCATTTATATTGCGTATTATGCAAATATAGTGATTATAACCTGAAAAACGAGTGTTTTAGGGCATTTTGCTTAGTTATAAAATGCTTTCTTGTTGTATTAGATTTATTATTTTTCTTTAAACTGCAATTGGGCCTCACCCCCTAGCCCCCTCTCCTTGAGGAGAGGGGGGATAAGTCACCTTTTCTTG
>JBNMKQ010000019.1:0-22743 GCA_050874425.1 Alloprevotella sp. | reverse complement strand
AATTGTGTCGTGGGAGTTCGAGTCTCCTCCTCTTCACTTGTAATGTTTAAAAATACGCAATGCGGAAATAGCTCAGTTGGTAGAGCACAACCTTGCCAAGGTTGGGGTCGCGAGTTCGAGTCTCGTTTTCCGCTCTTAATCGAAGGTAGCCTTGCGATTTGTTCGCTTGGGCTACCATTTTATTTTTAATGCCATTTGTTCTCTCTCTTTGATTTACTATAATATGGCTTTTATGGAATGGGGCTGCCGATAGAGAGAACGTTTCTTTTATTATATATCACGCATAATATGAATATTTACGCTCGCTATTTTAATCAAGAGGCTTTAGTGCACGACTACGACGAGTTAATGGGGTTTCTTTCGTCTATTCCTGAGATAATGGTAACGCAACGTATGGAAGAGGATGTTAAGGCTTATGTTGATAGTGATATGCCTTACCCAAAACGTTACAAAATTCGCCCTCGCGTTTATTTTATCCTAATCAAAACCAATGCGCAGTCAATGGAGGAGTTTAAGGCTAATCATCGTGAAAATGGTGATGATAATGCTGCTCAACCTTCTAATAATGATATGCGTCAGTATATGATACCTGAGCCTGCTTTCAATAAGAAAGACCTTAAGTTAGCTCAGTTGTCAGAGGAACGTTCGGGTTGGTATTTGGGTACAATCGTTTTTAAGCGTGTAATTCAAATTGCGGGCACTACAAAGTTTCGTTATCAAGACACAACATTTCAAGCATACGTTCGCGCAAATTCGGGACAGGAATGCTATGAACGAATTATTGAACATTTAAAGAATCGTTCTGAAATCGATTTGCGCAGTCAGTTCCCTTCAGCACGTGGCAGCAACTTTACGTTTGAGTATGTAGGTAATGTGCTTCCCACAGAGGGTGAAGAAGATTAGTGTAAACGATTATCTAATTTGAACATAATAAGGTAAGTAGTAAATAGAATCGCTATCTATTTACTACTTTTTTGTTTATAATCCAAGTATAGGAGGAGAATAGAAAAAATGTACTTTTGGTGAGTTATATCACGCAAATGATAAAGAGTTGTTAGCCGAACAACAAAAGTGTAAAGATATTTGTCATTGTTATAACTATTTATTGCTCGCAAAGTTGAGAGTATGTGATAATTTAGGAAATGTCGAAATGTTAATTTTTTAGATATACTTAGTTCAAAATGTAAGTTTCTTTGTTTGTTTTGTGAATAAAATCTATAAAAATTATCAATAATAATCATTGTGTAAAAGAAAAACTTTGTATCTTTGCATTGTGAAAGGAGAGTAGAGCGTTAGCTTACTTATCATCACATAACACATTAACTAACTTGAAACTTTTTGAACCATGTGCGGCATTGTATCCATCTTTAATATTAAAGAGCAAACACCAGCGTTGCGCAAGCAGGCGCTTGAGATGAGTAAGAAGATACGTCATCGTGGCCCTGATTGGAGTGGAATTTATTGTGGTAAAAGTGCTATATTATGCCACGAACGTTTGTCTATTGTTGACCCGCAAAGTGGAAAGCAGCCGCTTTTCGCTCACGACCGCCAACAAGTGTTGGCAGTGAATGGAGAGATATATAATCATCAAGAACTGCGTAAGCGGTATGCAGGGCAGTATGAGTTCCAAACTGGTTCGGACTGTGAGGTTATATTAGCGTTGTATCGTGATAAGGGCATTCACTTCTTAGAAGATTTAAATGGAATCTTTGCCTTTGCACTTTACGATGAGGAGAAGGACGACTTCTTGATTGCTCGCGACCCTATTGGCGTTATACCTTTATATATAGGTCATGATAAGGACGGCAAGGTATATTGCGCTTCGGAGTTAAAGGCGTTAGAAGGATTTTGTGACGATTACGAGCCCTTTTTGCCTGGCCATTATTATTTAGGCTCTGAGGGGAAAATGGTAAGGTGGTATCAGCGCGATTGGGAAAGCTACGATAATGTGAAAGACAATGCAGCATCAGTCAAGGACGTGCATGATGCGCTTGAGGCTGCTGTCAAAAGACAGTTGATGAGTGACGTGCCTTATGGAGTGTTGTTGTCAGGTGGCTTAGATAGTTCTGTGATATCTGCTGTGGCAAAGAAGTTCGCAGCTCGACGTGTAGAGACGGATAGTACTCAAGACGCTTGGTGGCCGCAGTTACACTCGTTTGCAGTAGGTTTAAAGGGCGCTCCAGACTTGGCGAAAGCCAGAGAGGTGGCCGATTATATTGGTACCGTTCATCATGAAATAAACTATACTATACAGGAAGGGCTTGACGCAGTACGTGATGTGATATATTATATTGAAACATATGACGTTACAACGGTGCGCGCTTCTACTCCGATGTATCTTTTGGCTCGTGTGATTAAGTCGATGGGTATAAAGATGGTGCTCTCGGGCGAGGGTGCTGACGAGGTGTTTGGTGGGTATTTGTACTTTCATAAGGCTCCTAATGCGAAGGCTTTCCACGAAGAGACGGTGCGAAAATTGTCGAAGTTGTATCTGTATGACTGTTTGCGTGCCAATAAGAGCCTTTCGGCTTGGGGCGTTGAAGGTCGCGTACCCTTCTTGGATAAAGAGTTCTTGGACGTTGCGATGCGTTTAAATCCTGAGGCAAAGATGTGTCCTGGTCATACGATTGAAAAGAAAATAGTACGTGAAGCTTTTGCTGATATGTTGCCCGAAAGTGTAGCTTGGCGTCAAAAGGAACAATTCTCAGATGGTGTGGGTTATTCGTGGATAGATACGCTAAAGGAAGTTACGGCTGCGGCAGTAAGTGACGACGAAATGGCACATGCGGCTGAACGTTTCCCGATTAATACGCCGATGAACAAGGAAGAGTATTATTATCGTTCCATATTTGAGGAATACTTTCCCAGTGAGAGTGCTGCTCGAAGTGTGCCCAGTGTGCCCAGTGTGGCCTGTTCGACGGCTGAGGCTTTAGCTTGGGATGAGTCTTTTAAGAATGTAAATGATCCGAGTGGACGTGCCGTAGCTAGCGTTCATGAGGAAGCTTACGAAAAGTAAAAATACCAACCATATATACGTAAGACTTGACTAAACTTATATAATGTTATTTTGGTTGATCTGTCCGCTGCACGCACCAATGGGTGAATGTGTGGCGGATTTTTTGCTTTGACTTCAGAAAAGTTCCCTGAATAGATGCTTTATTGCTGCGAGGGGGTGATATAGTAGCATTCTTGGGCCTGCCCATGACATGACAGTTTTAATGCGGAGCCGCATATCAGGGCGATAACAGTGTATGGGACATTTCTGGCACGTGGGCTTATTGTTACCATATTTGCAGCGCGATAGGCGAAGGTGTGCGTAATTGAGTAGTTCTTGACATTGCGGGCAGAGGGTTTTGTTGCCTTCTTTCTTCTGGCAATAGAGGCTAATCATCTGTTCGATTACGCGCTTTTCTTCGTTTATTCTTTGCATAGATATATAGTATAAGGAGGGTGTTCTAATAATTCGGTTTTTAGTTTGTAGGTTATGAGGTTATAAAGTTTCATCACGTTGATATGCAGCTAAACTAACTTTATAACCTTTTGAAATAGCCATAAGCGTTCGTTAAAGGGGTGTTCTAAAAGTACAGTTTTTAGAACACCCCCTAAGAAAGTGTGAATAGGTCAATTTGTTATTTATCTTCAATGCCTTTATTACTTGTTAGGCGTTGAATATGAGCGTCTTTGTAATAATGCTTTAAGATGTAGTCGTAAGTGTAGCCCTTATCAGCCATTACGGCTGCACCGATTTGGCATAGGCCGACCCCATGTCCCCAACCAGCACCGATAAGTGTGAATTGTGCAGGAATGTTGGTGACGTTGTCTACATTATGACGTTCTACAACAAAGGCTGAACTATAGAGGTGAGTATTGGAGAGAATGCGTCGGATTTCAAGTTCTTTACCAATGGTCCATTCTTCTTTTGTGCCTACAATACGTAGTCGAATAATACGTCCACTTGCTCCGCGTTCGACAGGTTGCAAGTCGATGATGTCGCCAAAGTCCTTTCCTGTATGCTCATTGATGAGTTCTTTGACTTGCTGCTGTGTTAACTCGACGCGCCAACGATAGAAGTCGGTTGTCTCTTGGTCATAATTATTGAGTACTTGTGAAAGCAGATGTACGTTGTGCGTATTGCAAAAGGCTGTGGGAGCCGTTCGTATCCATTCTTCGGCATTCGCTTCGATGGTGAGGTCTGGTAAAGAGGGCGTAACATCGTCGCGAATGGGTTGCAAGTAGGGATACTTCGTGTCGGACCAACAACTACTAAAGAGTTCGCTTACTCCACCACAGCATTTTGAGAAGCGTGCATCACATAAGTGTCCGTCGTAGGTTAACACCTCGCCCGCAGTTTCGCGCACGGCTTGTTTGACTTGCGGCAATGTGCTTCGGGTGATGCCCTGGTAGCGTTGGCAATGGTCGTCAGCACAGACATCGTATAGAGAGTGGTCTGAGCGGTCGTGCCATTTGATTGTCTCGCCCGGACGGTGTACAAAGTTGAAGAAGTCGCTTGACGCACCTTCGCTCTCAAGTCGGTGAAGCATTTGACTGTAAACCCAACTGCGTGAAACGACGGCATGTGTCTTTAGCAAGTTGAGAGATGAGGTGGCATTCATTTCAGATGATATAACGCTCTCAAGGTAATCTTCAACCGATAGTTCGTTGATGACTACTAACTTCTCTTCGTCAACGATGAGCCGCAGTTTGCCCTTAAAGGTTTGTTCTTCTTGTCGTTCCCAATGGAAACCGATGCCGATCGTAACGTTTTTCAGCGTAAAGGAATCAGTCTCTTCGTTTTCAGGTATAAAGCAGAGTTCGCTGTACTTATTGCCATTCCATAGAATAGTACCGTCAACGCATTCCGCTTTCTGTTCGTTGCTGACCATTTCGCCTTTAGCAGAGTAGTGCCCATTGAGCGTAAACTGAATGCTTTGCGCATGGAGTATACCAACGGTGATGTCGCGTTCGGCTAAGTTCTTAAGTAGATTTGATTCAGACTTGGCAGTCCAATTGTCTTTCGCGCTAGTATTGTTGTGTTTGTGCCCATGCAGTCTTCGCGCGATAGCATTCATCTCGGATTCGCTAATGGTAACTTCGCGCAGAATGTTGGTAGCCAATTTTGCATTAAGCTTGTCAAAGTCCTCTTTGCGCGGTGTGATAAGGAGTCCACCCATATCAATGGCACCTGGACTGACTAGGCACTGCGCCTTTCCCTCTTCGGAATAACAATCGGGACGATGCTTTTTGCGTACGAATACAACCGTTACGATGTAGTCGTCGGCCGTAGGTCCACCGCCTTGTCGCCACGACAAGATGTTCATGTCAGGTTCAGCTCGTTTGCTTTCAACAGGCAGTACGCTTATTAATTTCTTTAGCAAAATAGGATTGCTGTCGCAAGCGGGACCTTGAATGACAAATGCAGGGCAGGCATAACCTTTGAGCGTGAAGATACCGCCCGTCTTAGGATTGTACCCTTGTTCTTCGAGGTCGGCTTCTTCGTCTTTCGTAGAGGGATAGATGCGTTCTAATCGATTTTCGTACAACTTCCAGTCTTTCTCGATAGGTACTAAGCCGCGTACGCCAGCTTGTAAGTGAGCATGGTCAGGGGCAGAAGCACCACATCGCGCTCCGTTGTAGAATACGAATAATCCAGGCAGGTTCCATGCAAGTTTATCAATGATACTTGTGAAGTGGCTTATGTTTTGTGCTACGTGATGTCTTGTCGGTATAGTGAAATGCTGCGGTAGAATGGGGTAGGGGTTAACCAAGAAATGCACGTTACCTAATACGGGCAATTTCTCCTGTTGGGAAGGTCTGTTGTGGTCACACAAGAAGCAAGCACGCTGCTTAAGATGTTCTTTGTCAATCTTAGCTCCCGTGCTAACAATGCGCGAAGGGTTGAACTGCACGCGTAATTCTCCGTTGTCAGTAGCTAACTCTTTGGTGATGACCGTTGCTTGTAGTGCTTCGTAGCGTTCTTTTGCTTCATCCCATTGAGAAAGCTGCTGTTCAAAGAAGTGTTCAATCTCGTCCTTGCTTAATGGGTGATTCCACTGTGCTATCAATGCCTTGCGAGCTCGCAACTCGTAAGTTCGTAGCGTGTCTTTGTAAGCGTTATTCTTGTTTTGCTTCTCAATACTTAGTGCAGCGTCAGAGTTGCCTTCCCAACGTCGACAGAGGTAAAGTTCGTCAAAGATGCGTCCGATGCGATAGTGACGAGAGATAGTGAGGCCTAAAGCGTAGTCCTCTCCATAGCTCGTATTGGGAAATCCGACTTGCCGCAATATGTCAGTCCGGAAGGCGCGAGGAGCTCCTAATCCGTTTATGCGCAATGCATTGTTGCGCCCATTTTCAGTAGTCCACTCGTTGTGTGCGATTAATCCGGGAGGGAGCGTTTGTAGATCAAAGTTAACCATGCGATAGCTACCTATCACCATGGCAGCACGTTGTTGGTGGAAAGCGTCGACGATTTGTTGCAGTGTTGAGGGTGAGGAGTAGAGGTCGTCAGAGTCGAGTTGTACGGCATACCGACCGCAGGGCTCAGAACGTACGGCAAAGTCCCAACACCCGCCAATGCCTAAGTCTGTTCGCTCGGGTTGCAAGAGTACGACTCTCTCGTTGTTAATCGACTTCACGGCTTCGGCTGTGCCGTCCGTAGAATGGTTGTCAATAACTATGACGTTATAGTCGAAGTCGGCCTTTTGGCTTAGTGCGCTGTTAATGGCATCTTTTATGGTTCGAACGCGGTTGCGAACGGGGATAATAACGCTTGCTTCAACTGGATACGCTTGATTGTCTTCGACGTATTCAGTATATTCATTAGGGGCCAACCAAGCATTGATGCTCTTTAAATGCTCGGTACAAGCACGCTCCATCTCGACTTGCACCTCTCTGTTTGAGGGATTTACGTAGTCGAACTGTTTCTCGCCTGATAGTCTAAGGTCGGTCTCAGCTTCGGTGTATAAAGGCTCTCGCACATGCTCTATTCGTCCTTTAGCGCTAATGAACAAACGTAGAGCGTAAAGTGCTGCGTACTGATAACGAATGGTTTTAGATTGTTTGAAAAAGCTTTTAATGCCCTCAGTGCTATAGAGTACGAGTGAACCAAAGTCGAAGTCGTCGCGTAGTGCACCTTCTTGATAATCAATAACGGGGTGTGCCCCGTTGCCGTCATTATGGTCGGCATACACCATGAGGGGCTGGCCATTGACATTAAGACACGAGGCTATTTGTAGGAGACGGTCTAAAGCTCGATACGATAGTGTGAGTTTGTGATTGCTTAAATAAAAGAGCGTGTAGGGTGCAGTAAGTTTTTGACTTACTTGTCGAAGAAACTTAGAACTTGTAAGGCTATTTGATTGAATGACTTTACAATTATTGCTTACAAACTTTTCAGTTTCTTGTACATAGTCATCAGAAACGACCAATAACAATGTGTTTAAGAGTTTACACTCTTTTAAGAGCGTTATTATTGCCTCGTTTTGTGGAGAGTACGCTAGTACGAAGTCTATATATTGATTCATATTGTATATAGTGATAGATGCGTAAAAATAACATTTACAAAGGTAGATAAAGAACGTGAGCGAGCAAAGAATTTAGGTGGGATTTTGTCATACTGCGGCTTTGTCTGCATTTAATCCCTATAAGTAGGTATTGTAATGCCATTTGATATTTGTAACTTTGCAGGCTAAAAACAGAAAGTTAGTCGATAAAAGGTAAAGCAATGAAATTATCAGATTTACATACTGGGGAACGTGGTGTGATTGTTAAAGTGGCTGGTCATGGTGGCTTTCGCAAGCGTATCGTTGAAATGGGGTTTGTAAAGGGAAAGACGGTAAAGGTAATACTGAATGCTCCTTTGCACGACCCTATAGAATATGAGATAATGGGGTATAAGATATCCCTACGCCGTGAGGAAGCCAAACTCGTTGAGGTTATCAGCGAGAGTGAGGCAGAGAATGACGTCCGTTTGCATCCTGAGGAAAGTCTGAAGGGCATAGTTGCAGGTAAAGATGAAGACGAAGAACTCAAATTGCAATTAGAGACTCGTATGGAGCGCATGGCTGCGGATAAGCGTCGCGTGATTAATGTAGCCCTTGTGGGTAATCCCAATTGTGGAAAGACTTCGCTATTTAATGTAGCCTCGGGCGGACATGAACACGTGGGCAATTATAGTGGCGTGACGGTCGATGCAAAAGAAGGATTTCTCGATATGAAGGTGAATGTTCGACGAAACGAACAGGGTGAGGTCGAAATCTATCACCAGAAGTCGGGCGAAGGCTGTAGCGCAACGTGTGCAAGTTGCACAATCGGAAGCGATTGCTCTAATAGTTCTATCGAGGGGTATGAAGATAGGGTGTATCATTTTCGTGTCGTCGACCTTCCTGGCACCTATTCGCTCTCGGCTTACTCTCCAGAGGAGTTGTACGTGCGTCGCCACTTGATAGACGAAACGCCTGATATCGTTATCAACGTAATAGATAGCTCCAACTTGGAGCGTAACCTCTACCTTACTACTCAGTTGATTGATATGCATCAACGTATGGTAGTGGCATTGAACATGTATGATGACCTACAACGTAATGGTGACCGATTGGACTACCATCAGTTAGGACATTTGCTTGGCGTACCAATGGTTCCAACAATCTCGCGTACGGGACAGGGCATTCGCGACTTGTTTGAAACTGTAATTGCTGTGTATGAAAATCAGCATGACACATCGCTCGAACGTCATATTCACGTTAACCATGGCAAGGAACTTGAGCAGAGTATTGACAGACTGAAGTATATCTTTCAGAAAAATCAAGCCTTGCGCTCTAAGTATTCAACTCGTTATCTTGCCATTAAGTTTCTTGAGGGAGATACCGAGGCGCAGCGTTTGGTAGAGTCTTTGCCCCAACATGACGAACTTGTAGCTGCACGATATGAGGAGAATAATCGGTTGAAGGAGGCCTTACATGATACACCGGATAATGCTATTACAGATGCGAAGTATGGCTTTATACAAGGAGCGCTTAAGGAAACGTACGAGCCTCATGTAGCTCGGCAAGGACGCACCGTGACGGAGAAAATAGATGCCTTTGTTACCAACCGCTATTGGGGCTTCCCATTGTTCTTTGTCGTGCTTTTCTTAATCTTCTTCATCACCTTTCAAGTGGGCGCTTATCCAATGGATTGGATTGATTGGTTAGTTAATCAACTTTCGGCCTTTGTACAATACGCAATGCCCGACGGAATGCTGAAGGATATGATCGTAGACGGTGCTATAAGTGGTGTGGGCGCAGTGATAGTGTTCTTGCCCAATATCATGATTCTCTACTTATTTATTTCATTATTAGAGGATTCAGGCTATATGGCCCGTGCAGCATTCATAATGGATAAGTTGATGCACCGCATGGGGTTGCATGGTAAGTCGTTTATACCCATGGTGATGGGCTTTGGTTGTAATGTGCCTGCTATAATGGCAACACGAACAATCGAAAATCCCAAAAGTAGATTGATTACCATGCTGATTACGCCGTTTATGTCGTGCTCTGCTCGAATACCTATTTATGTAGTATTAGTGAGCGCATTCTTCCCACAAAATGGCGCAGCAGTGATGCTGGGGTTATATGCGTTAGGCATTTTGGCTGCTATACTTATGGCACGCGTTTTTAGTCGCTTCTTGATGAAAGGTGAGGACTTGCCTTTTGTTATGGAACTACCTCCTTACCGTATGCCAACGGCTAAGTCGGTGCTTATGCACACATGGGAGAAAGGTCGTCAGTATCTGCAAAAGATGGGAGGAATCATTCTCGTATTCTCATTGATTATATGGGCATTAAATTATTTCCCACATTCGAGCGCAGTAGACGCTGTGCAAACGGAACAAGTAGCTGTGGAGCAGAGTGCATCAGTTGATGAACCCGAAGAGTCTTACTTACAGTCTTTAGGTCAATTTATAGCCCCTGTGATGTCGCCCATGCATTTTGATTGGAAAATGAGTGTGGGCATTCTTTCGGGCATTGGTGCAAAAGAACTTGTTGTTAGTACACTTGCCGTTATGTACGCCAACGAAGATGTAGATACTGATAGTGCAGCAAGCGATACGCACTTGTCGCAGGCATTACGGTCAAACATGACAACGGCTTCAGCTTTGGCCTACTTAGTGTTTATCCTATTCTACTTCCCCTGTATAGCCACCATTACTGCTATAAAAAATGAAAGCGGAGGTTGGAAGTGGGCACTCTTTACTGCAGGATATACGACACTATTTGCCTATGTGACTTCTTTGCTCACCTATTGGATAGCAGTAGCTTTTACTATTTAAAGTAAATAATTAAGTAAAAAGCCTTTACACGCTTGATAGATAACAAGTTATGTTATTTGTCAAGTGTGTTTTTTACTTTAAGTAATGTTTAGATTAGTATTACATTGTTCACAAAATATTCACACGAATGTAACAGAAATTTAACAAAAGTCTTTGCAATTAACTTCGCATATACTAATTTTGCAGCATAACATTTGAACCCACGTTATATGGATTTCTTTTATCTTGGAATACTAATATTCCTTTTTGTATTAGCCACGTTCGACTTGTCGGTCGGTGTGGCCAATGATGCTGTAAACTTTCTTAGTCCCGCTGTGGGAGCCAAGGCTGCAAAGTTTCGCACCATTCTCGTAGTAGCAGCAATCGGTATCTTTGTTGGTGCAAGTACATCAAGCGGAATGATGGATATAGCGCGCCATGGTGTGCTCAATCCACATTATTATTCGTTAGACGATGTAATGTGTATCTTTTTAGGCGTAGCTGCTACCGACGTCATATTGCTTGACATCTTTAACACGTTAGGCATGCCTACGTCAACCACCGTATCAATGGTGTTTGGCTTGTTAGGTGGTAGTACAGCACTCGCCTTTTCTAAAATATTAAGCCACGGCTTAACTTACGCTCAACTCATTAATACCGATAAAGCGTTGAGCGTTATAATCGGTATATTCCTTTCTGTCGCCATAGCTTTCGTGTTTGGCTTAATTGTAATGTGGATTGCACGTTTAATCTTTACATTCCAATACAAGAAGCACCTTCGTTATAGTATAGCTATCTTTGGCGGTTTAAGCATCACTTCTATATTCTACTTCTTGTTGGTAAGCGGTTTACGCACAAGCCCTATGCTTACTGCCATAGGTTGGACTCCTGAGTGGATTGACCAAAATCGCTTGAATATTCTGCTGATTTGCTTTGGCTCGTTTACGGTGATAATGGAAGTGTTGCATTTACTGAAAGTAAACATTTTCCGTATTGTCGTACTGTTTGGTACCTTTGCGTTGGCTATGGCCTTTGCAGGTAATGACTTGGTTAACTTTATAGGTACCCCCTTAGCAGGTCTTGAGTCGTTCCTTGATTATTCTGCAAATGGAGCTGGTCAGCATGCAAATGATTACATGATGACAGTGTTAGCCGGCGAAAGCCAATTACCGTTTAAGCACTTGTTCCTTATAGCGGCAGGTGTAATCATGACTGTAGCTATTTGTACTTCTAAGAAGGCACACAAGGTAGTTGAGACAACGGTCAACCTCTCGCGACAGGACGAGGGAGAGGAAGTATTCTCTTCATCGCGTTTAGCGCGTCGCACCGTTCGTGCTGTGTTAAATACGACCAATGCCGTGTCAAAGCATGTCCCCAAGTGTGTATCAAATTGGGTGAATACGCGTTTTGACCAAGAGGGAGTTGTTATGGCCGATGGTGCAGCGTTCGACCAAGTGCGTGCCGCTGTCAACTTGGTTATGGCCGGTTTCTTAATCGTAGTAGGTACGTCTTTACAACTTCCGTTGTCTACCACTTACGTAGCCTTTATGGTAGCTATGGGTTCTTCATTGGCCGACCGTGCGTGGGGACGCGAGACAGCCGTTTATCGTATAACGGGTGTTATCACCGTAATTGGTGGTTGGTTTATTACGGCAGGTGCAGCCTTTATTGTAAGTTTCCTTATTGCAACTGTCAATCATTGGGGCGGCTTCTTCGCCATGATATTGGTGATGTGTGTGGTTGCATTAGTCATCATCAACAACAACCGCAAGTTTAAGCAAAAGCGCGAGCAAGACAATGTTGACTTGCTCTTCCGTCAGTTGGTACGCAGTCATGATAAGGCTGAAACGTGGCAGCTGCTCTTAGAGCATGTACGCCGTACGCAAACGGATATGCTTACCTTTACGCGCACCACTTTCCGCAACATTACGCAAGGGTTAATGCATGAGAACATTCGTGCCCTCCGTACTGCGTCACATGATATCGAAAACGAGAAGAGCGTGTGGAAGCGTTATCGCCGTAAGGAGATACTCGGCATGCGTAAGATAGATTACCTCGTGGCAGTAGAAAAGAATACTTGGTTCCACTTGGGCTGCAACAACTCGACGCAGATAATATATGGCCTAAAGCGTATGCTTGAACCTTGCGTGGAACACGTTGACAACAACTTCAATCCTTTGCCACAAGACTATGTGGACGAGTTTATTCCCGTTTGCAATGACGTAGATAAGTTCTTAGAGAGTGAGCAACGTATGATATCAACGGGCAACTTTGAGGGCTCTGACGAACTTCTCGTTCAAGGTAATGCCATTAAGAGTCGCATTTCGCAGATACGCCACGCACAGCAGGACCGTATTCAGCGTGAAAACTCTAACATTAAGGTAGCTTTGCTCTACCTTTCTACGCTGCAGGAAACCCAAGAGTTAATGTCAGCAGCACGTCATATCCTTCGTGCAAGCAAACGATTCCAAACTCAGTAAGCTGAGTTCGTTGATAGCCTTTTTTTCTTTTTTGAGAGAGATGTGGTTGATGAAACGAGTAAGTTAGCATCAGTATGATTTATGGGGGGCGCGTTCTATGGGCTAGTTGTTTAGGAAGCCTAGTGCGCCTCGTGCATCTTGTGCCATGCCATTTTGCAAACGTTCGTGGAGTCAAACCATTTTTCAACGTAAAACAAGCCGCTCACATGCTTCGTCGTTTATCGACTAGTGGCATGTGGGCGGCTTGTGTAGTATGGGGCATTGCCGTATTCCTTAAGATAAGGGAAGAAGTGTGTCAGTAATGCTGAAATAGTAGACTACGACAGAAGGAGTAGAGGCCTTTAAGGTGGGCACTCGCTTTATGATGAATGGCAATAAGTATGCGGTTGTACGCGTTACTGATGAAGAAGTAGTGTTGGCTGACGAGCAAGGGACGAAATTAGCGCCATATGAGCGTGAAACGTTTGAGGAGAATGTACGCAATGCTATTCTTAATCGTGATGACAATAATAACGAGCCACCTGCAGCGCAAGGTGGAGCCGTTGTTGAAGAAGCCTCTAACGAAACACGTGCAACAGAAGAAGAACAACTACCCCAAGAGACTTCAGCTGTAGAAACTCCTTCTTTGCCTAAAACAGAAGAACAAGGAAACGAGCCTACTGCACCCAATCAAGAAAGCAATACTCCTATAGAGTCAACCAATACAGAAGAGCAAGGTTCGGATTTGCGTGCTCCTATGCCAATGAAACCCATTGAGGGTGATAAGCAAGGGCGTATGACAGAAGATTGGTTAGCTACTACTCCCGAGCAAGGTTATGATTACCTTACACTTGATATGGAGTTTGATGCAGATGAAGCTACGGAGTTTATTGAAACGCAACTTAAAAAGGCTGAAAAGGTTCTATCTACAGAAAGCAAGAAGAAAGCCAATACAAATGGGGCGTTGAATGCTGCTGAGTTTAAGGAAGCCAAGGAAGCACAAAAAGCACATATCGCTTCATTGCAAACAGAAGTGGACTATTGGCAAACCATGAAGCAATTGCACGAGAGTAAACTAAATACTGAAGTAGAAAAAGCAGAGCGAGAGAGACGTGTATTAGATGAACAAAAAAGTGTACCTGTTGGCATCGTATCAGACGAAATCAAGCAAAAGTGGGACGAGGCGCGTAAAGAACATGGTGCAACAGACGAGATAGCCTTACCTAATGGCGAGACAATCAAGGGACACTATGTACTTGTAGAGAGTGGTGCACCAACAGCTTCACACCAATCTGACAATGGATTTGCCGAGACGGAAGGTTTCCCAGTTGACGAAAACGGACAGAACGTAAACGACCGCGACTATAAGCGCGATGAAGAAGCGCAAAGAGTTACACGACACATGGCCGATAATTACGACCAACGTGCCGTGCAATCACCTGTAATCGTAAGTAAGGACGGCGTGGTGCTTTCGGGCAATGGACGTACTATGGCTGGCGAGATAGCAGCGCGTCAAGGCACTGATACTAAATATAATGAGTATCTTCGCACCAATGCGAGCAAGTTTGGCTTTACTGAAGAACAAGTAGCAGAATACAAGCACCCGCGCGTGGTATTTGAAACTGATGCCGAAATGCCATACGACACGCAAACCTTTGCAAAATTTAATCAGCGTGAGCAGAAGAGCCAAAGCAAGACGGAACAAGCCGTTAAAATGGGTAAGGTGGTAGACGACCGCTTGTTTGGTCGCGTAATGGACACGATTGTTAAGTACGATACACTTGCCAACTTCTATGCTGACGACAATGCTACCCATGCCGTGATAAAGGCTTTGGCCGATAGTGATATCATACCACAGACGGAAATGGCCAGCCTCTTTGACGGTGGTAAACTTTCTGACCAAGGTCAAGCATTGGTTGAAAGTATACTGATAGGCAAAGTGTTTGAAAGCACTCCCGATGCAGTACGCGAAATTACTGAAGTGAAGAGTATGCGTAAGGCCGTGATGAATGCCTTACAAGCGATTGTTACGAACAATCGTTTAGGTGGTGGTTATAGTCTTTCAGACGAGTTGTCGCAAGCAATTGATTTGGTGTACAAGGCACGTCAAGCAGGTTACAAGGTGGGTGACCGCGTGAGCGAGTTTGCCCGACAAGGCAATTTGTTTGAAGAAGACGGTGCCACGGTTGCCGACTATCACAATGCAGTCATTATGATGCTTGCTGATGTGCTGAACGATAGCCGTGTTACGCAACTCAAAAAGGTAATAGCAGCCTACAACGAACGTGCAGAAGTTCCTGCACAAGGCATAGACGATATGTTTGTGGGCAAGGTGAGCAAAGAACAGATTATTAACGAAATAAGAAAAGCATTTAACTATGGACAATCAGAACAAGACACATCAACCCCGACCACTACAGAGCGACAAGGTAGCGGAAGCAGTGGCAGCGAACAAGGCACTCTTGTTGGCGAAAGCAATCAAGGAGGCGAACGAGGAGAAATAGTAGATAAGCAAGGTAATCCGATAAATGAAGACGGCACTTTAAAGGTTGAGAAGATTAAATCGATTGATGAACTAACCGATGAGGACTTTTCTAACCCTAAACGTAGTGTTCAATTACCACAATTGCCACTAAACGTTGATAGTGCTATTGGGGCAAATGGAAAACCTATCGTTATCAAGAAGAATATCTTTGAACGTAATTCTCAGCGACACCCAGATATAAGTGCGGAGGAAAGCAGAGATATTTTATTATCTGCTTTATATAGTACAGACTTGTATGGACAAAATCAAAAGGCAAAACGTCCTTATAATTGGATTGTAATAAACACAAAAGATAATAACGGAAAGAGTAGAATCGTTTTATTGGAAGTTAATCCAAACAAGGATAATATTGAAATTGTGCATTGGCACTATATAGACAAGAGAGGATTAGATAAAATAAAAAGGCAAGCCGAACGTGAGGACGGGCAACTCCTCATACTGCCTTCTGAACATTCAGAAGAGGCTGGTGCCCTTTCCAGCCGTACGAATGGCTTGCCTTCTGCCAACAAAGATACAAATAAATCCCAAATTGCACCAAAAGAAGATAATGAAATTCAAGAGTTTCAAGAACAATGGGAGAAAGACCATAATTTGTATGAAGAGCACAAAAAAGAACAATCAGTAAGCCTAAAGGGATTGCTTGATGATTTAGAAAATGTTGGCATAAGTTTAGGAACTCACCTATCTGACCAAACAAAGAAAAATATCAACATTGGAGGGTATTTTGTAAATGCCGAGGGCAGTACAACTGTGTATCATGGTACGCAGAAACTTGACCTTAAGGTGGAGGATTTAGAATCTGGCCATATTAGGGTAGATGGTGAACATGCTAATTTCAGTGGCTATGGGGTATCATTTACACCAACAGATGATAATGATTATGGCAATGGTGTAGGAGAAAAAATGCTATCTTGCAGACTTAAGATTGATAAGCCTTTTTATGTTATAGGTAATTTGGCCCTTGATGATGTTAGCAGCAAAAAATTCTCTGAAATATTGACTGCACACGGGTATGATGCAATAATAACTTATCCTAATGAGTATGCCTACATTCATGGGTATGCTGATGAGATTGTTGCGTTAAAGCGAGATGTTATAGTGCCGATAGATAAACAAGTTGAATCTAACACCGCGCAAGAATACACCTACCAATTAACGCTGCGTCCGTATGGTATAGGCTCACAACCCGATGGTCAGTTGCGCCATATTGATGACGGAAGCCGATTTGGTTCTGTTGTGTATGACCACCCATTGAGCGCAGAAGAAGTGAAGAACTTCTCTCTTACTCCTATTACTGAAGCAAAGGCTTTAGAGGGTAGAACGTTTGAAGTGCCTTTTGGCGAAGAGAAAGATGTGTATCATGTGGATAAGGTTGACGATGACGGAACAATTCATTATCACGTGAATGACGAGAAACCTTTGCAGTCTCGTTATCATCATTTCCTTTCTGAGTTGGGCGATGAAGCTAAGGAGGTTAAAATCAATCCCGAGACTGGCGATGAAAAAATACGTTATCAAAAATCAAACGATGTCGAAACGATAGCCAATGAGTTAGATATTGATATTACACTCCTATCTCGGTATGCAGAAGCAATGAGTGAGAAAAACTCTTCTGCTGCCATGAATGCTCTACATGATATGAAAGCTAAGTATTTAAAAGAGCATAGAGCAGAGAAGAATGCCTTAATGGAACGTGATGGGATAAGTAGTCTTTTGGCTAATAGCCGTTTGTTTGCTCCTATACAGAAAGCCATTAAAGAGCAATTTGGCGATGCTGATATGCTTGCTCAAGAAAGAATAAAGCAAGCAGAACAAGAGCGTAATATGATGCAAGCTGCACGCAAACGTGCTGAAGAAGAAGCACATAAGCGTGAAGAACGTCTTGATGAGTTGGCCCAACTTTCAGAGGAAGACATAGACCAACAATATGGCGATGCCTTAGCCAAAGGTGACGAAACGACTGCAAGAGAGATGCTTAACGAGGCTGCAAGGCGCAAAGGTTATGGCGATGCAGAGAGCGAGTATCAAGGCATGGGCGCATGGGCAGCTCCGTCCAACCCTGGGTATGAATCGGACGAAGCAAGACGCAATGCCGTTGGTGATGACTCACCCGACCTTAATGTTGCCGATATGGCAGCAGGTTATAACAATCAGCCACAAGATATATTTGAACACCCGAATAAGTATGCTCAAGGCTTATCTACAAGTGTAGAGAGTGGTAGAGCCATACAGACCGCTATTGATGCCATACGAAGCGGACAGAAAGAAGTACGCGTCAAGGTGTATCGTGCCGTTCCTACATCGGTTAAAGAGGGTAAGTTGAGAAATGGCGATTGGGTAACACCGAGTCGTCGCTATGCTGAGATGCATGGTGAAAACCGCCTTGAAGGTAAGTATCGCATTATTGAAGATGAAGTACCAGCCTATGAACTTTGGTGGGATAGCAATGACGTAAACGAATGGGGGTATGATAACGGTAATGACTATCGCTATAAGAACGCGAAGAACAATCGCAAGTTGAATGACCTTATTACACGAGATGACAAGGGTAATATTATTCCTCCTTCAAAACGTTTCAATTCTCGCAAGGCTGACGAACGTTATCAGAAAACAGACGGCACTACTCATGTGAGTGAAAGTGAAGCTATTGCACGCGAAGTTTTTACCGACTTAGCGCGTAAAGCATTGGGTGATGATAGCGTGATAACAGATGGGGAGTTTGGACAGAGCGTGTTGGACGAGGAGAATGGAAAGGTTAGAATGAATATGGGTGACCCTGCTGAAACCTTTGCTCAGCGACAGAAAGAAGCAGAAACCAATCGTGGTGTCGTGATGCCTAATCTGAATGAAGCTAGTGTTAAGGTAGTAAATAATATTCCAAGACATAGCTACCAAGGTAATATTGCACAGGCTACACGCAAAGCTATAGATGCAGCTAAGAAAAAATATGTAGGTAAGGTTCAGATATATAACAACTATGGTGAAAAATTCGACTACACTATTTCTGGTAACGCTATTGAAATATGCCTAAGTCCCAAGCACCAAGGAAAAAGCGTAAATAAGGGAGTACATTTGGCATTGGCTGAATATCTTGACGAAGTTATTGACAATAGCATTGAGGTGGAAGAACACCCAGATTATGTGAAAGTTGATGGCGAGCGCAATTCAAATATCAACAATAATGCACTTATGCACAGATTCTATGGTGTTGCCGTTATAGACGGCAAGCCATATAGGGTAATGACGTTGATGCGTGAAGAAAAGAATACTTCAACAAGTAATGGCATTCATTCTTATGAAGTTCAAAAAATAGAAATGCTCGACAATGATTTGTCAAGCACTTCTAATGGTGTGGGTAGCCAGTCCCAATCAAAGATTGGTTCATCCTATCCACTTGCAAAGTTACTGAATGGAGTTGAGAAAGCACACGATTCGGGCAAGAAATTGCTTGAAGAGAGTGAAAAACGTTCGGAATACGTTTCGGAGGATGGAGAAAGACCTCGTTTCTTCCGCACCCCTGATGGCGTAGCCTATGGCTTTACCCTTGGAGGCAAGATATACATAGACCCACGTGTAGCCACTGCCGAAACCCCGATACACGAATATTCACACCTTTGGGCCACTGCCATGCAGAAGAATAACCCCGAAGAGTGGAAGAATATTGTCGGCTTGATGAAAGGCACATCGGTTTGGGAAGAAGTACAAAAGGCTTACCCCGAACTGACAGACGAGAGCGAAATAGCTGATGAAGTGTTAGCGACTTATTCGGGCCGTAAAGGTGCAGAGCGTTTGCGTGAAGAGATACGTAAGGCAGTAGAGGGTAAAGGCAGTCCGCTTGAAAAGGCCGAGGCCGTTAGTGCATTGCAAAGAATAAAGTTAGCACTTGACAAGTTTTGGAAAGGTGTAGCCGACTTCTTACACATTCACTACACCACAGCTGAAGAAGTGGCTGACCGCGTAATGAAAGACTTGATAGATGGTGTTGATCCACGCAAATTTGGTATTGACAACAAAGTGCGTGAGCAGTTTGTTGGCGAACGTGGTGCAAAAGAAGCTGACCATGCAGAAGAGGTAACGACACGTCTTGACAACCTTGGTGTTGCTCGTGATATGGAGAAGGCCGATAAAGATGCCAAGGCTATAAAAATGGCCACAGGTTGGGAACGTGGTGCTGACGACAAGTGGAGATACGAAATACCCGAAGGTAAGTATTTCCCGAAGGGAGATGCAGAATATGAAAAGGTAAGAGAAAAGCAGTCATGGAGCAAAGAACTTGATTTATTGTCAGACCGAATCTTTGACGGAGAAGAACTCTCTACGGAAGATAACAAACGCTTTGAACAACTTGCTGATGAAGAAGCAAAGTTTAAGGCCGAATACCTAACACGCGAAAAGCCCTATTTGGCAGATTGGTTAAAGAATGATAAACTCTTTAAGTCATATCCCGAACTAAAGGGTGTTGAAATTGTGTTTACTGACCAACTGCCGAGGAATGAGGGTGGCTATTATTCTGAGAAAGAGAATCTCTTGGTTGTGAATACGGCTTCGGACTTGGATGTGGAGAGTGTGGTTGCGCATGAGGTGCAACACGCTATTCAGCGTATTGAGGGCTTTGCGAGAGGTGGTAGTCCGGAAAGTGTAGAGCGAGATTTCCAAAAGGCGAAAGCAGAATGGAGGGCTCGTGCATACGCTCACGAACTGGAAGAGACGGCTAAGGAACTTGGTGAAGACTATAACCAAGCGGAAGTGGAAAAGGTGCTGATAAAGGAGTATGAGGATATGGATATGGCCGATTGGCTTCCAGACAAGGAAACTCGTATAAAGGGCTTTAACTACTTTGCGAGAGGATATGCAGACCGCAGTATGGACGATGATATCAAGCGTTTTCGTCTTGACGAGAGCGTGCGTGCTGATTTCAGTCCTTATCTGGAATACCGCAAACTTGGTGGTGAGGTAGAAGCGCGTAATGTAGAGAGACGAATGTCAATGTCGCCCGAAGAACGGAGGGCGAGCCTTGCTGCTGATACAGAGGATGTATCAAGGAAAGACCAAATTTTCTTGTTTGGTGATGGGGATAGTTATAGTGTAAATGCAAGTGAAGAAGTAGGCGAAAATGCGCAACCATTACTGAATGCTATTCATACCCTATATGAAAAGGGTAAGGATTTTGCAGCCAAACTTTTCAATATGAAGTTTTTTGATGTTGCAAAAACACCAGACTTTATGAAAAAACTTGGACTGACTGGTGATAAGTTTACAATTAGATATGGCGTTATTTCACGACATTTCGGGAAAGATGGTGAGCATACACTACCAGAAGAAATATGGGAAAAACTTCCTACTGCATTAAAAAAGCCATTTGCTATTACAAAGTATTATACAGATGAGAAAAAGCAATATCAAAAGGGGTATCGTTTGTATACATCTTTGCAGTTAGCAAATGGTGCATTTATAGTTGTTAGTGCAGAGGTAAAAAACGCAGGACGCAATATTGAAGTTAATGCTATTAATACAATTTTCGGAAGAGAAAAAATATCTTCAGCTCATGATGAGTTAATATATACATCAAAAGAAATAACCCCCGAACAACAAGCACTTCTCAACGAGAACAATCCTCGTCAATATCTTGAATATCGGGAGTTATCTGATGCAAAGGTAGGAAATAAATCCAACACGTTGCAACAATCTTCCGATAAAAATCTGTATCGCCTCAAAGACGGCACATTTATCAAGTCGGGCAGCTACTTCAGTGGTGGTGGATTGCTTGAAGAGGGATTGAAGAGATACCTTGACCCAAGCATAGCAGTAGAGTTTAATGAGAAAATATCGGGTGTGTACGCTGATAACTTTGGCAACCACATTGTGACGGCCGATGTGCGTGATGTTGACCCACGTGAGTTGGCAAAGAAGATTGATGGAGAAGTGCAATACTTCCATGCTTCACCAGTATGCAAAAACTATTCGCGTGCTAAACGCGAAGGTGGCGAGGTAGAACTTGATAAGGAGACGGCACAAAGCACGGCAGACTTTATCTCAGCTAAACGTCCGAAGGTGGTGACTATCGAAAATGTGAAAGGCTATAAGAATAGTGAAGCGTTGAAGATTATCACAGACGAGTTGACAAAGCAAGGCTATGATTGGGATATGGACGTGTATAACGCTGCTGACTATGGTGGCTATACGAAACGTGAAAGACTGATTGTTCGTGCAGTGCGTGACGGTAAACTCCCCGAAAAGCCTCTACCATTGCCCGAGAGCGAACGTAAGCAAGGGTGGTGGGAAGCTGTAGAAGACTTGATTGATGACCTACCCGAAAAGAAAAGTGGTGTAGCAGAATGGATGGACACTCGCTTAAAGGGTGAAGGCATTGACTATCGCAAGATAGACAAGCCATTGTATGTGTTTGGTCAAGGCAATAACGCTCATTCAGTATCTCATGCATTCGCTGATGAACTTATACCGACATTACGAACAAAGGGTGGCGATGTTATTATTATGCCCGATGGTAGAGTGCTTCAAGCAACACCAAGAGTATTGGCACGATTGACAGGTTTGGGTGATGATTATCAGATGCCCGAAACCGACCAATTGGCTCACACGATTATAGGTAATGGTATTCCCACGCAATTGTCAGAGAATGTTATTGGGCCGTTATTAGACCATTCGTTTAATGAGGGCGAACGTGCTTCAAGCGAAAGCATGATAACTGATAGACGCAATAACGAGAAGCGCGACACGGCCACGCAACTCACTTCGGCTATGCACCTTGACGGAGAGGTGGAAGTGCTTGAAACTAATGAAGGCTTAGAGGGTAGAAAGCGCAGAGCCAAAGGTTGGTATGACCCTGAGACTGGTAAGATAACTGTAGTGTTGGGCAACCATGAGAGTGCAGCTGATGTGCAAAAGACAATTTTCCACGAAGCAGTAGCTCACAAAGGTTTACGCACATTGGTGGGTGAAGAAAACTTTGATACCTTCCTTGACAACGTGTATAGCAATGCTGAAGAGGGAATACAAGCCGAGGTTAACCGATTGGCAGAGCAAAAGTATAATGGCAACAAGCGCGTAGCTATGGAGGAATATATGGCGAAGTTGGCAGAAGACGGAGAGTTTGCGAAGCCAGAGAATAGAAATTGCGCGGCCACTCCTGAAGGGCGCGAGGTCAGTGCGGCCGACATTCGCCATTGGCACTGCGACCCTGTGAGCCGTGGTGGGCATGGTTGGAAACAAGTAGGATATACCGACCTTATCCACCTCGACGGACGTGTGGAGCGGCTTGTTAAGAATAATGAGGACCTCATTGTTGACCCTTGGGAGGTGACGAACGGCGCAAGCGGCTACAATTCCACCTCGCGCCACATCGTTTACGCTGGAGGGTGTGACAAGCAGATGCGCCCCAAGGACACACGCACCACGGCACAACGCTCCGCACTCGAAGCCTACGTAAAGGATTT
>JBNMKQ010000018.1:0-23179 GCA_050874425.1 Alloprevotella sp. | reverse complement strand
GTGTCAAAGCTACGAGTTTCCTTACGGATGCCCTCGCCTTGTACTGTCGCAACCACCACTTTCTTGTGGATGTCCATGCCGCAGCCTCGCGACAGAACCTGAGTGAACGGAACTACTGACATAACTGCATAAATTAGAAGATAAACTATTCTTCTGCAAATATACAGGAATGGCCGCCCTTTTCATTCACTTTGGCGACTTTATTAAATTGTCATGAGGGTTTCATTATTTCTTGTCTTTTTTAGAACTTAAGTAAAGCGCGAGCGTTGTTTATTGCAGCTTCTGTAATTGTTTCTCCAGAAAGCATGTGAGCAATCTCTTCCACTCTCTCTTCGTTATTGAGTTGTATGATATGGCTTCGGGTGCTATCACCATTATCCTCTTTATAAACGCGGAAGTGATAACTACCTAAGGCTGCGATTTGTGGTAAGTGTGTAATGCAAATCACTTGACAAGTTTGTGCAATTTGTTGCATAACCTGTGCCATGCGTTCGGCCATAGTACCTGAAACGCCTGTGTCTATTTCGTCAAATACGATTGTTGGTAGACTCGTTCTCTTGGCAATAAGAGCTTTTAAGGCCAACATCAATCGCGCAATCTCTCCACCAGAGGCAATAGCACTAACATCTTGTTTGGGCACATTCTTATTCGCAGAAAAAAGGAATGTTACCTTATCCGCACCTGTTGCATCTGGCTCAGTGCGGGGCGTAATTTCCATTTTCATTTGAACGTTCGGCATTCCTAATACGTGAAGTGCTTCAATCAGCTCTTGTTGCATGACGCTTGCGGCTTTCTTACGCGAAGTTGTGAGTTGGGCCGCAGTTTTGTCTCGAAGAACTTTTATGCGTGCAACTTCTGCTGCTTGGCGTTTAATGTCTTCATCAACGTTTTCTATAGCGTCTAAATCGGCTCTAAGTTTCTCCGCGATTGATAGTAATTCGCTAATGGAAGTAACATTATGCTTTTGTTCGAGTTCGTATATAATATTAAGTCTCTCTTCTACAAAGCCAAGTCTTGTTGGATCGTATTCAATTCTGTCAGCCTCTGTTTCTAATTCAGCCTCGATGTCATCTAATTCAATGCGTGTACTTCTCAGTCGATCTGCTAATCCACTCGCATTTTCAAAGTTATCCGTAATACTTTCTAACGCATCAATAGCTAATCTAATCTGTTGTGATATGCTACTATCTTCGTTGGTAAGCAGATTGTGGGCAGTATACAATCCTTGCCTAATGTCTTCTGCGTGGCTTAGTATTTGTTGTTCTGCCTCAAGGCTCTGTTGCTCTTCTTCTTGCAATTGTGCATCATCAATTTGTTTGAGTTGAAATTGCATAAATTCTTGGTCTGTGTGTCCTTTCGCAGCGCGTTGTTGCAATTGTTCAAGAGCGTATTCTGCTTGTTGGCATTGTCCATACAAACATTTATAGCTTGACACTAATTGTGGCTGTGCTGCCATAATGTCAAGCGTGTTAATTAAAAAATGTTCATTGCGAATAAGTAGGTTTTGATGTTGGGAGTGTATGTCAATAAGCGAGGCTCCTAACTCTTTAAGTTTTGCAGCCGAAACGGGTGTGTCATTTATGAATGCTCTACTTTTCCCCGATTGCAGCACTTCACGTCGTATAATGCAATCATGTGCATCATAGTCAATGTCATTATTAGCAAAGAAAGACTCAATATTTAAATTCTCAATGGCAAATAAAGCTTCTACCATACACTTTTTCTCGCCAGTCTGAATAGCCTTTGCATCAGCTCTTCCACCTAATAAGAGGTTGAGCGCGCCTAATATAATGCTCTTACCTGCACCAGTTTGTCCTGTTATTACAGAAAATCCTTCGTGAAAATCAATGTCGAGATGTTCAATCAGAGCATAGTGTTGTATTGTTAAGTGTTGAAGCATACGCTTTATTCTTTTTTGATATGTAGATTCTCTTGTAGGAAACTTTCTTATTTATAATTAACTGCTATATGTCTCTCCAGTATGAACTTTGGGAAGCATTGATCTTTGTTAAAATATTAACTATATCTTCTTTTTCTTTTGAAGTAGCGTGCCCTTTATAAATGTTCATTAATTCGTCTCGCTTATATTCAGTGAATATTTGTGGTAGTGCACTCATCGTTTTGTTCTCGTGTGCAGTTTTAAGCATTTCTAGTGCTTGCGTAATTGCAGCACGTCCTCTTTCAGCATTTTCGCTCATAATGTCAAGCCCCTCGCGGTAATATTTGTATTGCATTTCGCGAAAGGGTGTCATACCATTGTCAAGCAAATCTGTTATTTGAGCATAGCGATTCTTGTTATCGTCAAAAGCTTTCCAACCTTTTTCAGTCATACCTTGTGCTCCTGTTACGATGTTTTGGCATACTTTGAAATATTCTGTTCCTCCTAAGGGCGACATACTATCCATGTCATAGCCAATAATCATGTAGGCATAATAAGCTAACATGGCTGTTAGGTTATTATCAATAACGTCTTGCCGAAAATCAATTTGGTCGTACTCTTGATACGTAAAATTAAAGTTTGCGTCGTTAAATGCATAGCACGTGGTAGTGTATGTTGAGCCATATACAGGTCTCGTACATTGTACATTAAGTGTCCCTTGAAAAGTGTTTTCTGATGGGGAATATTTCTTTATGGTGATAGCAAAGGTGCAATTTATTCGTTCGTTCTTTTTAAACTGCATGGTTGTCCATTGCCTTTCATTTAAGAACTGTTCAAGTGCAGTTTTCAGTGTCTCAAAAATAGATGTGCTAGTACCTTGTACCTGCTGATGATTAATTGTGACACGCGCTTCTAATTCCTGTGCCTGAACAGTTGTTTTTCCAGCAATGAGTGCGATAAAAAGCCATAATAGCAAATGCTTCATCATAGGTGTTGTCTGTTTTATAGATAATCTACAATGTCACTCGCAACTTCGGATTTACTCTTTAAGTCAAAATCTTTACGAGTGCCATCAGCAAATAACAATGTAACTTGATTCGTATCGTGAGCAAATCCTGCTCCAGGGTTTCGAAGGGAGTTGAGGACGATAAAATCTAAGTTTTTACGTTGCAGTTTACCTTGTGCATGTTCTATCTCGTGATCTGTTTCAAGTGCGAAGCCAATTAGCTTTTGCCCTTTTTGCTTCATGCGGCCCAATTCGCGTGCAATATCGTGTGTGGGCTGTAAATCAAGGTGCATGCCGCCAGACCCCTCTCGTTTAATTTTGTGAGTTATTGTTGTTGAGGGTGTAAAATCTGCTACCGCAGCGCATAATATAGCAGTGTCGCAAGTTGAAAAGCATGCTGTAGCAGTTTCATACATCTGTTGCGCACTTGTTACGTTTGTTCGATGAATGTTAGGATGTTTTGTCGTTAAGCCAACAGGGCCAGCAATAAGTTCAACTTTAGCGCCACGAGTGGCACATTCTTCAGCCAACGCGAATCCCATCTTACCTGTTGAGAAGTTTCCTATAAAGCGTACGGCATCGATTTTTTCATAAGTAGGACCTGCCGTAATCATAATGCGCCTTCCTTGTAGATCTTCTTTGTTGTGTATTGCGTCTTGTAGGCGAAAGAAACTTTCAAGTGTATAAAAGATAGTTTCAGGTTCTTCCATGCGTCCCTTGCCAATTAAGTGACTTGCCAATTCACCGTTTGCGGCTTCAATGATATGGTTGCCAAACGATTGCAACGTTTGCAAGTTAGCTTGTGTAGCAGGGTGGCGGTACATATCTAAGTCCATGGCGGGAGCGATAAAAATGGGCGCTTTCATTGATAGATAGGTCGTTATGAGCATGTTGTCAGCTACTCCGTGAGCCATTTTCCCTAAGGTGGAAGCAGTACATGGTGCAATAACCATGGCATCTGCCCATAGTCCTAAGTCAACGTGGCTATGCCATGACCCGTCGCGTCCCGAAAAGAAATCGCTAATTACAGGCTTTGAAGTAAGTGCTGATAAGGTGACAGGAGTTATAAACTCTTTGCCTGCGGGAGTAATAACTACTTGAACTTCAGCGCCAGCTTTAATGAACAGCCTGATGAGAGAGCAAGCTTTGTATGCAGCAATGCTTCCTGTTATGCCTAATACTATCTTCTTTCCTTTCATTATAATCTGCTATCCACGCATTTTTATGCGCATAAATGTTTGTTTGGTGTTTTGTGTAAAGTCTCCTTGCATAATCCAATTAAGGTAGCCTGGGTCACGCTTAAGAACTTCGCTAACGCTTCGTCCGCGATATTTGCCAAAGTTAATAGTTTCTACTCCCTGATCGTTATATACAATGCGTCCAGCCAAGTCAACATTACGATTGCGGCGTGAATATTCGGCTAGAAAAGGAATGTCGTTTTTTAGCGTATCTGAGTATCTGTCAAGTTGAGCCTTCAGTACTTCAAGAGTCGCGCGTGTATCAGCTTCTGCACTATGTGCATCTTTTAGATCTTTATCGCAGTAAAATTTATAAGCAGCGGTTAAGTCACGCTTTTCCATTTTATGAAAGATACCTTGCACATCTACAAAATCAATGCCTGTAATGTCGAAGTTTATACCAGCGCGTATAAATTCCTCAACTAATAGCGGTATGTCAAAGTGATTTGAGTTAAATCCAGCCAAATCACAACTTTGGAAGGTTGTGGCCAATTCTTCTGCCCAATCTTTAAAAAGTGGGCAGTTCTTAACGTCGTCATCAAATATTCCGTTAACGGCCGAAGCTTCTTCCGATATATGGCGCTCAGGATTAAAACGTAAGGTCTTAATCTCTTCTGTCCCATTTGGGAAACATTTGATGTAACATAATTCAACAATACGATCAGAAGCTACGTTGAGTCCAGTGGCTTCTATGTCAAAGAATATAATTGGGCGCTTTAATAGGAGTTGCATGATTTATTGGTCAAGTTCAATTAGGATTATAGCTTAAGTAAGCTTTACTTAAAGCTTGAGATAATCTTTCTTTGTAGAGAAATATAAAAGAGGGCTTATAGAAGAATGTAGCTCCTATTAAACCCTCTAATAATTACTTTTAGTCGTTAAAAACAGAAGGCATTGTAAGCATGATGACCGTTTCTTCTGCTTGTTGCTCTACTGGAACAATGAGTCCTGCACGACTTGGGTCTGAGAGTTCCATAGCAATATCATTTCCGTCAATGTTGTTAATTAGGTCAAGCAACATAGACCCTTTAAATGCTATTCGCATTGGCATGCCTGTGTATTCGCAAAGCATATTTTCTTCAGCAGACTTCCCGAAGTCAATGTCTTGACTTGAGATGTTCATGGTGTTACCTTCCAATCGGAATTTAACTAATACAGCTTGTGCATTTGCAAAAACAAGAACACGACGAAGAGCACTAATAAGTGCTAATCGGTTTACTCTAACGATGTTGGGATTGTTTTGTGGAATTACGCTCCGATAATTAGGAAATCTTCCCTCAACCAATCTGCTTGTGAAAGTGTAATCGTCAACGTTTACAGCAATCGTTCTGCATCCTAAGCTAACATGGGCTTCTCCTTCGGCTTTGCTTAAAATGCCTTTTAATAGGTTAGCAGGACGTGTACTCAATAAATAGACACCACTTTGTTCCGTGCTAGGCAATGGAAAACGTGTTAAGGCTAATTGATTACCATTGGTCGAAACGAGCGATAATGAATTCTGCTGAACGTCAAAACAAACGGTGTTCATTTGTGGGCGTAATGCATCGTTGGCTGCTGCTACCATACAGCGCGTGATACCAGAAAGAAGCCTTGCAGAATTAACAGTAAAGTCTATTTGGCTATCTTCTTCGGTGACAGGAGTAGGGTAGTCGCTTGCATCTTGCCCCATTAACTTATACTGTCCATTTTGGTATTCAATGGTCAATTCATAAGTGTCGGTATTTAGGTAGCATTCAAGTGGTTGGTCTGGAATTTCTTTAATTGCATCTTGAAGCGTCTTTGCATTTACTGCAAACTTAACATCGCAATCATACTCATTAAGCTCAGCTGTAGCAGTTAAGGTTGAGTCGTTGTCAGATGCTGTTATGGTAAGAGTCTGTCCTTTTATGTCAAAGCAGAAACAGTCAAGAATGGGAAGCGTGTTCTTTTGAACAATCACGCGACCAATGGTCATAAGACGTGATGAAAGTACCGAACTTGATATTACAAATTTCATGTGCAGGGTTGAATGTTTTTTGTTGCGAACTGAATGCAAAGCACTATATATACATAATATTAATAGCGGCAGTCCCTCAGTCCTTCTTTTTGTATCGCAAAAATACGATTATTTTGTGAGCCAACGAATTTTTCAATACAAAAAGTTCCGCTTTAAAAGTTTTTTCGTATCTTCGCAACATCATATAAAAACAAAATATTTCAAAATGGAAATTTCAGGAAAGATTATCGTAGCTACAGAGGTTCGCAGCGGACAGTCTGCTCGTACAGGTAACAATTGGATGGCACAAGATTTCGTAATTGAAACTCATGAGCAGTATCCTCGTCGTTGTGTGTTCAGCGTTTTTGGCGAAGATCGTCTAAAAGAGTTTAACATAAAGCCGGGTGAAGAACTTACTGTTTACTTTGACATTGACGCACACGAGTACAATGGCCGTTGGTTTAATAACCTTCGTGCTTGGAAAGTGGAGCGTGGTGTTGCTCCTGTTGCAGATGCTTCTGCTTCTGCTCAATATGCTACAGCAACTCCAACTACTGCCACTCCTACACCGACGTCAGATGCATTTACATCACCCGCTCCCCCGACAAGTGGTGAAGGAGCTAAGGATGACTTACCTTTCTAACCCTTATAGGTTAAGTGCAAAGGTAATCTTATCATCACATTAACAGAATCCTTTGTTAGCAGTACTCCGATTTTATATTAAATGAGGAAGATGAAGAGTCATCTTTATTGTTATTTATAATTTTATTGTATGGAGTTCTGTTATATTGTTATAGAGTCACACTTTCGAAAATGCTGTGAAGCATCGCGAATGGGTGACTCTATTCTTTTAAGAGGTATATCAAGTGGATCTTTTAACGCAGTATACTTCTTCAAGTAGTACTTACATTACAACGCTTTAATAATATAGAATAAGTCATGCGAATATGTTTTAAAATTATAAAGTACACAATCATAAGTTTTTTCGTGTCAAGTATTCTATCTGTTGTTTCTTTACGTTGGCTGCCAGTGCCTATAACTCCTCTGATGGTCATTCGCTGTGTTCAGCATTTGGCTAAAGGTGAGCCAATGGCAATTCATCATAAGTGGGTGCCTTTGGATAGTATTTCTCCCTATATGCCTGTAGCAGTTATGGCTTCTGAAGATCAGAACTTTTTACATCATCATGGTTTTGATTTCAATGCTATTCAAAATGCAGCTATTCAGCGTATTGAGGGAGGTAAACGCTTAGGAGGAAGTACCATTTCGCAGCAAACTGCAAAAAATGTATTTTTGTGGCCTACTTCGTCGTGGGTGCGTAAAGGATTTGAAGCATATTTTACTGTTCTGATTGAGTTCTTTTGGTCAAAAGAGCGGATTATGGAAGTATATCTCAATAGTATAGAAATGGGACCCAATATTTATGGTGCAGAGGCTGTGGCACAGAGACATTTTGGGTGTTCAGCTAATCAGTTGAGGCGTAGTGATTGTGCATTGGTGGCAGCCACATTGCCTAATCCAATTCGCTTCAGCTCGCTTTCTCCTAGTAAATATATGCGCAAGCGTCAACAACAAATACAACGTGAGATGCGACTAATCCCCTTGTTAAAAGCCAAGTAGCCAAGTAGCAAAATGGACTAAATACTCCAATAAAAAAGCCTCTTCTTTTAACACCATCCTTTGTTAGGAGTAGTGTTAGAAGAAGAGGCTAATTGTTTATGTGTCTTTGTATGAAATACAGAAAAGACTATTTCCACTCATGAGTAAAACAGTTCTTTTGAATCTCTTATTCAACTTCTACAACTAGACCCTTTAAATATTCACCCTCTGGGTGGTAGATGTTGATAGGGTGGTCAGCAGGTTGGTGCAATTGGTGTAGAATACGCACGTGTCTACCGCTTTGGGCTGCGGCAGTAAATACGGCCAATCTAAATTGATCTTTGTTTACAGCCTGCGAACAGCTAAATGTGAATATGATGCCGCCTGGCTTAATCTTTTTGAAGGCAATAGCGTTAAGGCGTGTATAGCCTTTTAATGCTCGTGGTAGGGCATCTTTGTGTTTAGCAAAAGCTGGTGGGTCAAGTACGATGAGGTCGTAGTTGCTACCTGCTTGTTCTAAGAACTTAAAGGCATCTTCAGCATAAGCTTGGTGTCGGTTATCACCCGGAAAGTTTAGTTCCGCGTTTGCTCGTGTAAGTTCAATAGCCTTTGCTGATGAGTCGACAGAGTGGACAAGGTTGGCTCCACCTCTCATCGCATAGACACTGAAACCACCTGTGTAGCAGAACATGTTTAGCACGTTGCGCCCCTTAGCATAGAATTCAAGGAGTGAGCGGTTTTCGCGTTGGTCTACAAAGAAACCAGTTTTTTGGCCTCGTAACCAGTCAATGTGAAACTGAAGTCCGTTTTCAATAGCGATATTGCCATTGTCGTTGCCGCGCAAGAAACCATTTTCTTGGTGCAAGTCCGCTTTAAAGGGTAGAGTAGTTTCTGATTTGTAGTAAACGTTTTCAATCAGTCCTTCAGAAGCAGCAATTAGTGCATCAGCAATAGTTTCTCTGCAAACGTGCATACCAACTGAATGGGCTTGCATTACGGCCGTTTTATTATACACGTCAATAACAAGGCCTGGTAGGCGGTCGCCCTCTCCATGTACGAGTCTGTATATATTATTATCTGCTCGATTGGTTAGCTTTAGCGCAGAGCGAAGTCGAAAAGCTTCAGAGAGTCGTGTTTTCCAAAACTCTTGGTCAATAGTCTCTTCTTCAAATGTGAGCATACGTACGGCAATAGAACCAATTTGATAATGGCCATATCCCATTAGTTCGCCTTCATTTGAAACGATGCGTACGATATCCCCTTCGTTAAGTTTACCATTTGCACCAGCTATTGCGCCTGAGAACACCCACGGGTGAAATCTTTTTAAACTTTCGCTCTTGCCTCGACGCAAAAATATTGTTGTAATGCTGCTATCGTACGAGTTTATTTGGGTAGGAACGAGGTCGATAGCATTGCTATATTTGTGTTTATTCTTCATTGCAATATTATTGTTCGGTTTGTGACTTTGCACCAACTAATTCATATTCGTTGCTTCTCTTCAGACTTTCTAATTCTTTGTAGAGTTGTATACAAGTATAAGCATCGGTTGCGGCATATACTTTTTGAGCATCAGTTAATACGTCTGCCTCCCAATTTGAAAGTTGAGCACTTTTTGAAATTCGTTTATGAAAGACGTTGGCATAGAGCTTTTGCAGACTCATGTCTTCAATGCCCATTTGCTTTACGTAGTTTTGTAGGTCTATATATCCTCCAGGCCGAAAGCTAGCGTCGCGTCGTTTAAGCATTAAAAAGTCATCTTTTAGTGAAAGTCCTACTTTTAACACTTTAGGGTCAGCTAATAAATCAGCCATACATGGTAGGAAGCCGATTTCGTTCATTCTAAATAAAAAGCACAATTGCTCATTAGCTACTTGTAGTAAAGCAACTTTATGGCTGACTCCTTTCTTAAACGTAGGTCGTGTTTCGGTGTCTATGCCTAAAATGGGTGATTGACGTAGCACTTCAACGGCTCTTTCGGCTTCATTTGCACTTTGTATAACGTAAATTTTGCCTTCAAACGCGTAGCGTGGAAGGTTAGGAATAAAAGTCTTGTCGGTTTTTATAAATAGTTGCCGCACGGTGTCGTTAAGTCAAAAAAGATTACAGAATATGTGTACTCACATCATGAATGGCGCGGAGTGCGTTGAGTAGTTTTTGCCCCCATTGCATTTTAAATTCGTCAATGGTTTCGAAGAGTGCTACCTGCATAGACTCTTCATAACCATCGCGAAAGGTTTCAACCAATTCACGTAATTGTTGATAGATGTCAGCTAAGTTTTCGCTCACTGTGCATAAGACAGGGTGCTCAGAATATTTAAAGTCTTCAACGAAAACGTCTAAGAAATCATCTTTATCACCCATAATGCGTGCCACTGAAGAGCGAATGTATTCGTAGTCGCTTTCAGTCAGTTTCTTTTCGTTCCACCCAGCCACTTCAGGCACGTCATTAATTAGTGTAGCTTTTAGATAGAGCATAGGGAGCAGGCCACGCATAACTTGTGTAAAGTTATCTAACTCTTTATCTTCGCATTGCTCTAAATATTTACAAAACTCAGTACTAACAGTTACGAAATCAAGTACTGTTTGTGAGTATAAATAATTATCTTCTTCCATATTGAGTGCAAAGTTAGTGCAAGGCGAGCGCAATGCAAAATGAAAGTCAAAAAACTTTCATTTTGGCTTGGGCTGAACACATTCACCCCTCTTGTATTTAAGGATATACGGCTGTAAATCAAAAGAACTTACTAGCAAAAGCCCTATCGCGACAAAATATTTTGTACTTTCGCGCCAAAAGAATAAAATAGCAACATGACACCATTACTCGATATACAACATTTAACGAAAAGATTTGGCGCGCTCGAATTGTTTAATGATATAAGTTTTTCGGTAGCCGATGGGCAGAAAGTAGGGCTCATTGCACACAATGGCGCAGGTAAAAGTACCTTACTCAATATACTTTCAGGCAAAGAAGATTATGATGCGGGGAGTATTGTAACACGCCGTGATGCACGCATAGCAATATTAGAGCAAAGTCCAGTATTTGAACCTGATACAACGGTTATAGATGCTTGTTTTCAGCGTGCGGGAAAGTTGTCGTCGCTTATTAGCCAATATGAGCAGTGCTTGGTAACACCTGGTAATCCAGGCTTGGAACAACTTATAGACGAGATGGAACGTAATAATGCATGGGATTTTGAACTTCGTGCAAAGCAAATTCTCTCGCAACTTGACATTACCAACTTTATGCAGCCCGTTACAGAGCTTTCAGGTGGACAGCTAAAGCGTGTAGCATTGGCTAATGTTTTAATGGCTGAGCCCGACCTACTTATTTTGGACGAGCCAACCAATCATCTCGATCTAACCATGATTGAGTGGTTAGAAGGTTACTTGCAACGTAGCACAAAGGCTTTGCTTATGGTAACGCACGATCGCTATTTCTTGGACAATGTTTGTCAAAGCATTCTTGAGTTAGATGACGAAATGCTTTATAGTTATGCGGGTAATTATGAGTATTATCTCGAAAAGCGCGAAAGTAGAATTGCAGCCCAAAATGCCAACATAGCTCGTGCCAATAATCTTTATCGCAAAGAGTTAGACTGGATGCGCAGAATGCCGTGTGCACGAGGAACCAAGGCGCGTTATCGTAAAGAGGCCTTTGCCGAATTAGAGCAGCGTGCGAAGCAACGTCGAGAAGAACGTGCTGCAAGATTAGAAGTAAAGAGTGGCTATATTGGTAACAAAATATTCGAGGCGGAGTATGTGAGCAAGGCGTTTGATGTGCCTACGTCAGACGGCAGTATGACAAAGAAGGTAATTCTGAAGGACTTCTATTATAACTTCTCTCGTTTCGAGAAGATGGGCATAGTTGGTGGCAATGGCACGGGGAAAAGTACCTTTATAAAGCTGCTTTTGGGCTTAGAACAACCCGATTCGGGTCGGTTCGTTGTGGGCGAAACGGTGCGATTTGGTTACTTTTCACAAGAGGGAATGCAGTTTGACGAACAAGAGAAAGTAATAGATGCGGTTCGCAAACATGCAGAGTACATTGACTTAGGAGGAGGCCGACATCTTACAGCCATGCAATTCTTAACGCACTTTCTCTTTCCGCCTGCACGACAGCAAGACTACATATATAAGCTATCGGGTGGGGAACGTCGCCGTCTGCAACTTTGCACTGTATTGATGAAGAACCCCAACTTCTTAGTACTTGATGAGCCTACTAACGATCTTGACATTGCTACACTTCAAATCCTTGAGGAATACTTGCAAGACTTCAAAGGTTGTGTGATAGTTGTCAGTCACGACCGTTACTTTATGGATAAGGTCGTTGACCACTTATTAGTGTTTAATGGAGAAGGGAACATTAAGGACTTCCCTGGTAATTACTCCGAATACAGAGAGTGGAAGCAACTGCGCGATAGTGAAGAGCGCGAAGAAAAAGAGGCTAATAAAAAGCAGCAGTCAAACAATAGTACTTCCAAGCAAAATACTTGGGGCGGTGAGAAAAAGCGAAAGCTATCGTTCAAAGAAAAGCAAGAGATGCAACAACTTGAGCAAGATATTGAACGTTTAGAAACAGAAAAGAAAGCATTAGAAGAAGCCCTTTGCTCAGGCACGTTGAATGCGCAAGATTTAACGGAGAAGAGCAAGCGGTTGCCTTTGCTTTGTGACGAACTCGACACAAAATCGATGCGCTGGTTAGAATTGAGCGAGATTGAGTGATGAGTTAAATAAACAATAAATTACATTGAAATCCAAGTAGATATGAAACCTTTAGCTGAACGACTACGCCCTACAACGCTCGACGACTATATCGGTCAAAAGCACTTAGTAGGTCAAGGGGCAGTGTTAAGAAGAATGATAGATTCGGGTCATATCTCATCATTTATATTATGGGGACCGCCGGGAGTCGGCAAAACGACCTTGGCTAAGATAATAGCCAATAAGTTAGATACACCGTTTTATACACTTTCTGCTGTTAATAGTGGTGTAAAGGAAGTGCGTGAGGTGATTGAAAAGGCAAGTTCCAATCGTTTCTTTAGCCAACAAAGCCCAATTCTATTCATCGACGAAATTCACCGCTTCTCAAAGTCGCAGCAAGACTCCCTTCTTGCTGCGGTCGAAACGGGAGCTATCACCTTAATCGGTGCTACGACCGAAAATCCTTCGTTTGAAGTAATTCGCCCTCTCTTGTCGCGTTGTCAAGTATACGTGTTGAAAAGTTTAGAGAAGGCAGACCTCGAAGAATTACTTCAACGTGCCTTGACAAAAGACTTGATACTTAAAGAGAGGCACATAGAAGTAAAAGAGGAGGAGGCATTGCTTCGGTATAGTGGTGGCGATGCGCGCAAACTGCTTGGCATACTCGACCTCGTTACCTCTGCTGCGGCTGATGGCCCTTTGATAATTGATAATGCCCTCATCACCGAACGCTTGCAGCAAAATCCGTTAGCTTATGATAAGGACGGCGAGATGCATTACGACATCATATCAGCGTTTATTAAAAGCATTCGGGGTAGCGACCCTGATGCTGCACTCTATTGGTTGGCGCGAATGATAGAGGGAGGTGAAGACCCTAAGTTTATTGCTCGCCGATTGGTTATATCAGCAGCCGAGGATATTGGTTTGGCTAATCCCAATGCGTTATTATTAGCCAATGCGGCATTCGATGCTGTAGCCAAAATTGGGTGGCCCGAAGGACGCATACCTTTGGCCGAAGCTACGGTTTACTTAGCTACGAGCGCAAAGAGTAATTCAGCTTACATGGGCATTAATAATGCATTGCAGCTTGTAAAACAAACGGGCAATTTGCCTGTTCCGTTGCCTATTCGCAACGCCCCGACACAGTTGATGGCCGACTTGGGGTATCATGACGGGTACCTTTATCCGCACGATTATCCAGGCAATTTTACACCGCAGCAATACATGCCCAATGAATTAAAGGACACCGTCTTATGGTCGCCCTGTAACAATTCACACGAAAATGTAAGTCGCGATCGCATGAACGCTTTTTGGACGAACAAGAAGCGCTGATTTAATTATTTTTACAAATAAGGACATTAACCTTATTATAAATCATTACCTTTGCATAGTCATAAGAGAGAAGAAAGTAGCCTAAACGAGGGTTGCTTTCTTCTTATTCGATAACCCTAAATACATACAAAAATGGAAGTGATAAAGAGACAAATGGCAACGTGGCTCGTTGCCATAGTTGGAATATTAGCTTTTACCAGTTGCGACGAAGACTGGTGGAACAACTGGGAACCTAATGTCAACTTAACAGGATGTTGGGAAATTCGTGAAATCTCAGGGTGGAATAGTCCCTATCGTGCTGGCGACACGTGGAAATTCTACAGTAACGGCAACTTTGATGCTGATGGTTATGATTTACAACCCGAACGTGGTTATTGGCGTACGAGTGGCCGTCGTAGTATAAGCATTTCGATGAATGGGTATAATACGGACATGAGTGTCTACATTAGAAATTACGATTACGACTACATGACCTTAGACGTAACCGATTATACCTATAATACCAATTATACGCTACGGCTTACAAAAAGGTATTGATTGCCAAACAATGCTGAACGAAAGAAAAACGAATGAAGATTCTTACACAAGACGAAATAAGACAAAAGATAAATTCACCCCTTTTTGCTCAATTAACGGAGACAGCAGATGCGCTCAGCATGGAGTGCTATCTGGTGGGGGGATATGTGCGCGACCTTTTTCTCGAACGCCCTACGAACGACATCGATGTTGTGGTCGTCGGCAGTGGTATAAAAATGGCTGAAGCCTACGCTAAGGCTTTAGGGCATGGCGCTCATTTAGCCGTGTTCAAGAACTTTGGCACAGCACAAGTGAAATGGAGAGGACACGAAATAGAGTTTGTGGGAGCGCGCAAAGAAAGCTACTCACACGATTCGCGTAAACCCATTGTTGAGGACGGCACGCTTGAGGATGACCAAAACCGGCGCGACTTTACAATCAATGCCATGGCCGTCTGTTTAAATCAGGATCGCATAGGAGAGTTGGTCGATCCTTTTAATGGTGTAAACGACTTAATTGATGGCATTATTGCAACACCGCTTGATCCCGACATAACCTTTAGCGACGACCCCTTGCGTATGATGCGTTGCGTTCGTTTCGCTACGCAGCTTAACTTCCAAATAGAAGAGGAAACGTTTGAAGCCTTATCACGCAACCGCGAACGCATCAAGATAATCAGTGCCGAGCGCATTATCGTTGAGCTAAACAAGATAATGACTTCGAAAACGCCATCTATTGGCTTCGTAGAGTCGCAACGTTGTGGTTTGCTCCAACTTATTTTACCCGAAGTGGCCAACCTTGATTGTGTAGAAACACGCAATGGTAAGTCGCATAAGAACAACTTCTATCATACGCTTGAAGTGTTAGACACCGTAGCTTCACGAAGTGACAATCTTTACTTGCGTTGGGCGGCCCTTTTACATGACATTGGCAAACCTCGCAGTAAGCGTTGGGAACCTGCTATCGGCTGGACGTTTCACAACCACAACTATTTGGGCAAGAAAATGGTCAAGCCTTTGTTCCGTCGTATGAAGTTGCCCATGGATCATCGAATGGCATACGTCGAGAAGTTGGTCGACCTTCACATGCGTCCCATTGTAATTGCCGACGAAGAGGTAACCGATAGTGCAGTTCGCCGATTGCTCTTTGAGGCAGGTGACGACATCGACGACCTTATGATGCTCTGTGAAGCCGATATTACGAGCAAGAACGAACAGCGCAAAAAGAACTTTCTACACAACTTCCAGATAGTTCGGCAAAAACTTGTCGACATTGAAGAAAAAGACCGCATTCGCAATTTTCAGCCTCCAATCACGGGCGATGACATAATGCAGTTGTTCAATCTTCAGCCTTGTCGCGAAGTGGGAGCGTTAAAGAGTTCTCTAAAGGACGCTATACTTGACGGCAAAATAGCCAACCAACCATTACAAGCGTTAGCTTTTATCGTTGAAAAGGCTGCGCAAATGGGGCTAACGTTGAATGATGCGGCTTACCAAATCATTTTGCCGCAAAAAGAAGCGGCGGAACAAACCCTAAAATCTAACAACCAAGAAAATGACGAAGGAACAAATAAATGAAAATAAGCAGCGCTTCATTGAATTGTGTCAACAGTATATTCAACGTGACGGTGTAGACCGCGTGTTGGAGTATTTGGTTGAGAAGACAGACTTCTTTGAAGCTCCGAGTTCGAGTATGTTCCACCTCAATGAGGAGGGCGGACTCTGTCAACATAGTCTAAACGTGTTCGATACAGCACGTAAGATTTATGAAAGCGTGGCGCAACCAGCTATCGAGAGCGGAAAGTCGCCTTTCGCCAAAGGCGTTAGCTTAGAAAGCATTGCCATAGCAACGTTGTTTCACGACCTTTGTAAGGTAAAGTTCTACCATAAGAAGGAAAGGTGGAAAAAAGATAAGGCAGGGAAGTGGATGAGTTATCCTGGCTATGAAGTGAAAGATGACTTCCCCTTTGGTCATGGTGAAAAGTCGTGCTTGATGTTGAATTGGTACATGCGTCTTACTACAGACGAGATGTTAGCCATTCGTTGGCACATGGGCATGTTCGATGTGGCTGAGAATGGGTCGGCGCAGCGCATGGCCTTTTATAACGCTACCGACAAGTCGCCCTTAGTAAGCATCGTGCATGCAGCTGACTTTTTGTCGTCAAAACTCATGGAGAAGACGACCACTTTCGAGTAGTCAAACTTACATTATACGAGTTTACAGCTAATAGCAACAAACTGTAAACTCGCTTTATTGTATCTGTATGATTGAAACAATATAATCCATAAATATGAAACAAAACCATCGCAGACTATTCAGCGTAGCATTGCTATTGTTGTTAAGCCTCAACTGTTGGCAACTGTTAGCCGCAGTGACTAATCCTTCAGTCGTAACCGATTTGATTAATCGAATTGGTGGTGCTGGAGCAGCCAATCGTTTTGTCACCATTGTTGACGAATCGCTCGCCAGCAACGGACAAGACAAGTTTATAATCTCAAGTCAAGACGGCAAACCCTGCATTAGGGGTAACAACACTTTGGCCGTAACCACAGGTTTGAATTGGTACTTAAATCACCATGCACACATCAATTTGGCATGGAACAATTTAACGACCGACCTCAATACGGCAAATCTTCCCTTGCCGTCGCAAGAAGAAACGCATAGTTGTAATGCCGACTATCGTTACTACCTCAATTATTGCACCTTCTCTTACTCCATGTCAGTATGGACGTGGGAGCGTTGGCAAAAGGAGATAGACTGGATGGCCCTTCACGGCATTAATATGCCCTTGCAGATCATCGGTCTTGACGTGGTGTGGAAGAACCTTCTTACCAAAGACTTAGGCTACAGTTCGGCCGAGGCCAACAATTTCATTGCCGGTCCGTGCTTCCAAGCGTGGTGGGGCATGAATAACCTCCAAGGTTGGGGTGGTCCTAATCCCGATTGGTGGTATACGCGTCAAGAAAGTTTGGCCAAGAAAATTCTTGCTCGCGAGCGCGAGTTAGGCATGCAGCCCGTTCTCCCTGGTTATGCAGGTATGGCTCCCAGTGACATTACGTCTAAAGCAGGAATTGCAGCCAACAATCAAGGCAACTGGTGCTATTTCCTACGTCCCTATATCCTCGACCCTAATAGCGAAGGCTTTACCAAAGTGGCTACCATGTACTATAAGCGGTTGGAAGAGTTGATGGGCACATCAGAGTATTATAGCATCGACCCCTTCCACGAAGGTGCTAATACGGATGGTATTGACGTTCCCAGTGCATATACTCAATTGGCTAACGCTCTTTATCAGGCCAATGCTGATGCCAAATGGGTCATTCAGCAGTGGCAGTGGAGTGGGGCGCAGTATAATGTGCTCAGCAAGGTAGAGAAAGGTAAACTGATTATTCTAGACCTTTATAGCGAGGCCAATCCTAACTTTAACGCATACAAAGACCAAAATGGCCAATATCATGATGCCGTCTACTGCAATATTCCTAATTTTGGTGGTCGTACAGGCTTGTTTGGCCGCTTGACCAAAGTACTTGAAGATTATTTCAGCAAAAAGCAGCAGTATTCTAATATTAAAGGTGTAGGTGCTACGCCCGAAGCCATCGAACAGGTGCCCGTACTCTACGATGCCCTTTACGAACTGCCTTGGTACACTTCTGCTCCCGATGCTAAGACTTGGTTAGCTGATTATACTGTAGCTCGATACGGCACGCAAAATGAACAAGCACAGCAAGCTTGGGAGCAGATACGCAATTCTGCGCTCAATTGCCAAACGGGTTTACAAGGCCCTCAAGAGGCCGTGCTTTGTGCTCGTCCTTCGTTAACGGTAGGTTCGGTTTCAACTTGGGGCGGAACAGAAATATTCTATGATGCGCAGCAAGTAATTGATGCCGCTTACAAGATGTTGCAAGCCAAAGCATCGCTTAGCGGACAGAACTTTAGCTACGACTTGACCGACTTCACGCGTCAAGCCTTTACTGACTACGCCAACTCTTTGCTTAAAGCCATTAACGAGGCTGCTACAAAGAATGATACAGAGGTCTATGCCCAACGTCGTGATGCTTACCTGCAACTTATTCTCGACCTTGATGAGTTGCTTAGTACCAACCAAAGCTTCATGTTAGGTCGCTGGACAAACTTAGCACGCGGCATAGCTGATGAGGCAAGCGGCACAACTGAGAGCGACAAACAATGGCTTGAGTTGAACAATGCACGTACCTTAATTACCACTTGGGGCGACCGCAATGCTGCAGAGTATGGTGGCCTGCGTGACTACTCTTATCGCGAGTGGGCTGGTATGCTCAAGGACTTCTACTATAAGCGTTGGAAAGCCTTCTTCGATGCGCGTGACAAAGGGCAATCTCAGCCCGATTGGTTTGACAACGATTGGTCATGGGCGCACGATGCTTCCCTTTCTTACTCTAATCAGCCTACAGGCAATACGGCCGATGTAGCCTCTAAGTTGTTTACAAAATACTTTATCACGCTTCAGCTGAACGATGGCAGCAACTACCATTTGTTCAGATATATGGACACCGACCTTAGCAAAACTTTCATCGAAACGGCTATGCGTGGTGAGTCATATACGATGCCTATCACCTTGCCTCAAGGCTTGACGGCTACTTTAGGTATTGATTATAATAACGACGGCACTATATCAAGTGATGAAACGTCACAAGGCTTGGTTGCTAACATACCTTCTACTGCGTTAACCAACAAGGTAAAAGCGCAGTTGACCTTGAGCGACGGCACAGTGTTGAAGTTCTCTATCGTATTGCGTGACAACATAACCGAAGCACGTACCATAAGCGTTAAGACCGCCGATGAGCAGCAAGGCTCTGTATCAATTGAAGGTACTGATGCTAAAAGCATAACAAACACGAGCGAGGTAACGGTTAAGGCCGCCCCCGTAGCAGGCTACGATTTCGCTAATTGGACAAATGCAGCGGGTAGCGTTGTTAGTACTGACAACCCTTATACCTATTATGGCGCAAAGGCCGAAACCTTTACGGCTAACTTCTTGGTCAACAAGTGGGGCAGCCCTGCTGAAGATACAAAGGATATGAGCGACATCAGAGGCTATGCTCAGTACGTAAACAAAATGATAACTACTCAAAATGGTGGCGAGGAAGAGAGCATCTATAGTGTGGACGAGTGTCCCTCTTCGCTCTTTCACACAACGCAAATTGTAACGGCCGCTAAGGGTAGCGAATTGACTATTCATTGGACAGGTGCTGGTGGCTTAAACTTTTGCAACCTCTCAGCCTATGCTGACTGGAATGCCGACGGCACGTTTAATGATGATGATGAGTTAGTTGCTACTTATGGTCAAAAGTCAAGTAGCGATAATGGTGCTCTGAACGATTATACGCTCAAGGTATTGCTTCCCTATGATGCTACCGAGGGCCTTACACACATTCGTTTGCGTTTCGACGGTGCTTGGCAAAGTGGCTATAATGCCAATGGCGCAATGCCTGCAAAGGCTACAGCTTTGCGAATGGTTTATGACATCCCAGTAAACGTTACGGCGTATGCCAACAAGGCTTGCACGGTTACGGTAAAGACCTCAGACGTGAAACGTGGTACGGTTGACGCCAACGGACAGGCCGACACCTATACTTATAAGGTTGGTGAGGATGTCATCTTGCGTTGCTACGCAGCCGATGGTTATAAACTCGACTATTGGGCCGACCAATATGGCCGAAAGGTACCAGCTGAATGGTATGACGGTACGGCCATTCGCTTTAAGGCTGCCGAGAGTGGTACTTACACAGCTTACTTTACGCCCAATGTTGCTGAAGAAATAGCATGTGGCGATTGGAAGTTTGGTCGCGAGTTGAGTGGTGACAATATCATTCTTACGCAGGCAAAGCAAGCAGGCGAAGGTGAACTTACCATACCAGCCACTTACAATGGTCATAAGATTATTGCTGTTGATGCCAGTGCTTTAGCCAATCAAAAGGCGTTGACCTCTGTCTCACTTTCTAAGAACGTCTTGTCATTAGGTTCAGCCAATAACATTGAGTCTGGAAATTTTACTGGGGAGGGCACGTCCAATGCCCTCATCCCCCTTACTCATACTTTGAAGGACGGTACAACTTGGCATCTTCATGCTGACGTTACGAACAATGGGGCTTCATTAAACGAATGGGGCTCTGCTATTTTAGCAACGGGCACGAATGCATTGGCTTCAAATTATTCTAACGGCTTTCAGTTTTACCAAAGTGCAGTAGACGGTAGCCTTATTCTCAAGACGGGAAGTGAAGAGACAGGCAAACACGTGTTTAACTGCACAAAGGGAATCAAAAGCTATGCCATTGATGTGCATCACACGCAAGAGAACACACTCACCTTTAGCGTAGATAATGGACAGGAAATAGAGCAATATACGCTCACCAATCATGCACTCAACGACATCACGCAGTTCAGCACTGCTTTGCCTAAGGGTATTGATATTACCAACTATAGCGTTGTAAGCCCCAAGGCATTGCCTTACCGCAACAAGCTATCTGATATGGTAGGCGCACAAGTTGAAAATGCGATAGTTGACCCACAACAGACCTTGGCTGCTGATAAAGCATGGCGTATCACGTTTGATGTTGAAAGCGATGGTACCGCTTTTAACCCATGGGGCTCTGGACTATTGGCTTCGGGTAGCAAGGCTTTGGAAGAATACTATAACAATGACTTTCAGCTATACTTAAAGAAGGACAAAGGTAGCCTTATCTTAAAGACGAATGGCAAACATGAAACAGAGTTTACTGCCTGTCAAGGATTGGATAACTTTAAGATAACTGTCGACCACGACATCGATGCCAACTTAACCGTAACAGTAGCTACGGCTGATAAGAGTGAGAGCCATACCATAGAGGCTTACACCGCCTTGAACGATATTACTCAGCTCTCTACAGCAATACCTGTTGGCGTAAATCTGCGCAACCTAAAAATTTTAAACTTCTCAGTCGACCCTGCTGCTTTTCGCGGTTGTGCGGCTTTAAAGAGCGTTACAGTAGCTGAGGGTAACCCCTGTTTCACTGCTAACGAAGGGGTGGTATATACCGATGGCGGTCATACGTTGCACACTTACCCCGAAGGGTACGTATCACATGTTTTCACCTTGCCCAGTGAGGTGACGCGCTTGAGAGAGTGTGCCTTTACGGCCACTCCCGAACTCGATCGATTGGTCTGCTCGGCAACTACTCCTGCTGATGCCGTAGCTGACGACTTTGCTGAGGCTACCTTCTATGTGCAAGTACAGCCAGCACAAGCTGCAGCTTATCAATCTGCTTGGGGCGGTCACTTACTCTTTAGCGTAGATAAAGGTCAATCGCTTTCTGCTCAACAAACAGCGTTGTTAGCCAGTCAAGATGCTGTTAACATTGACGCAGATAAGGCACAAAGTGGCGTTGCTGAAGGAGTAACATCAGCGCAAGGCCTTTGGCTCACGACATCGTTTACTGAGAATGAAGCGCGTCCTCTTTACTTTCCTACTGTGCCGCAACGCATAACGGTTGATGGACTTTCGGTCAGTCAAACGCCCGTTAGTGCATTGACTGCTTATCAGTATAACGACGGAAAGTTCGTAGCCACCCAAGCTGATGCAACTGAAGGCGCTTGCTTGGTAAGTGTACCCAACGATTGGACAAACAAGACCGTGACCATTCGCTTCGCAGCTCCAGGTCAGGCCGAAACTTTAGCCGAAGGCTTTGTTGGCAATGGCGCGACAACGTTGGCAAACGTTTCAGATAAGCGTTGCTATCAGTACAACGAAGCTGAAGATATCTTCTACCTTCAGCCCGCTGAGATCCAAACAAAGGTAAATCCGTTGGCTGCAGTCTTCACGTCAAGTGCATCGCAGCCAGCCAAGGCCATTTGTGGGCCAAATGCTCATCTGAGTGTTACGCTCAAGCGTGCCGTTGGTATTGACGATGTTGACAACATTGCCACGTTCAGTGCACCATTCGATGTTGTTATACCCAATGAACTCACCGCGTGGATTGTGAGCCAAGCGCCCACTACAAGTGCACTTTTGCAGCAAGTAGACGCAAAGGTGTTGCCAGCCAATACGGGTTTCTTGCTCACATCGTCATTGACTGCAGCTACCATTCGTCCTGCGACGGCCGACGATGCTCTCGTCGCCGAAGTATCGTACAACGTATTAGGCCATTCTGCCGGTGAGGCCAAGACGCTTGCTGCTGCCGATAATGCCTACATCTTGGCACTTGCCCCCAGCACGCAGACATTAGCCTTCTGTCGTGGAAAGGTCGGCAGTGTGTTGCCAATGAATAGAGCTTACCTTGCCTATCCTACGCAAGAGGCTGCTATCGCACTTATCTTTGGCGGTCCAGCTACGGGAATAGGCAATGCTACTGCGTTGGGTGAACAAGATGCCGCTCCTATATATGACCTCACAGGACGCCGCGTTATGGCTCCTGTAAAGGGAGCGCTTTATATTAAGAATGGACATAAATTCATCGCTCAGTAAAAATAGAAAAACAAAGAATAGGAAATGACTTATTTCAAGCCAACAACGCGCGTAATCAACCTCGCGCCCGAACACGTTGTTTGTACGTCAATCAAGATCTCAGACGAGGAGGTTGACGCGAGCGAAAGTTTTGCTAACCAAAAAGAAATCTCTTCCCCCTTTGGCGAAGCAGAGCAAGAGTGGTAGCCCCTTTGTTCTGATAGTATATAAAAAGAGTTTCCCTCTTCACGGCAAGTGAAGAGGGAAACTCTTTTTGTTAGGCCTATAATAGTGGTGTGTGGCTAAACTGCAATTTAGCAGCCTCTCCCCCTAACCCCCTCCCCCACAGGGGAGGGGGAATAAGTAACCTTTACTTGCTGCGTTTCTAGTTAAGAACCAACAGAAAACTCAAAAAGTAAGAGTAACTTGTTCCCCCTCCCCTGTGGGGGAGGGGGTTAGGGGGAGAGGCTGTTAT
>JBNMKQ010000017.1:0-23399 GCA_050874425.1 Alloprevotella sp. | reverse complement strand
GTCAACTCGTTAACTTGTCAACTCGTCAACTTGTCAACTCGTTAACTTGTCAACTCGTTAACTCGTTAACTCGTCAACTCGTCAACTTGTCAACTCGTCAACTTGTCAACTCGTCAACTCGTCAACTCGTTAACTAAAGTTCTCTTCTGTAAAGGACTAATGTAGGGCAAAATTACTAAAAATAGTTCAGCCTACGGATTAGTTCAGCGTTTTTTCTTAACTTTGCAACTCAATAAAAGCAAAGCGATTAAGAACCAATGGGTAACGTGTCGCTTCGTGCGACACACAGCAGCTGCTCCACAGATGAGATGTATGCTTACCATTGCCCTTAACGATTAACCCTTAACAACACATGAGCAAAATCATTGCTTTAGCCAACCAAAAAGGTGGTGTGGGTAAAACCACTACTTCGATGAACTTAGCGGCTTCGCTCGCTACGCTCGAAAAGCGCGTACTGCTGATTGATGCTGACTCGCAGGCGAATGCTTCGTCTGGATTGGGCGTTGACCTCAGCAAGGTCGACTGCTCTATCTATGAGTGCTTGATTAGTGGCGCTGATATACATGAAGCAATCTATACCACTGACATTGACCGACTTGACATTATTCCTTCCAACATCAACCTCGTTGGGGCAGAAGTCGAGATGCTTGGCTTTGAAGGACGTGAATTTATATTGAAAAAGTTGCTGCAAGCGGTGGACAAGGAGTATGACTACATTCTGATAGACTGCTCTCCGTCATTGGGTTTGATTACGGTGAATGCACTGACGGCAGCTAACTCGGTCATCATTCCTGTGCAATGCGAATATTTCGCTTTGGAGGGTATATCGAAACTGTTGAACACAATTAAGATTGTAAAGAAGAAGTTGAACCCTGAACTCGAAATCGAGGGTTTCTTACTTACTATGTACGACAGTCGCTTGCGCTTGGCCAACCAGATATATGATGAGGTGAAGCGCCACTTCCAAGAGTTGGTGTTTAAGACGGTTATTCAGCGTAATGTGAAGCTCTCTGAGGCTCCCAGTCACGGTCTGCCCGCCATTCTTTATGATGCAGACTCAACAGGAGCTAAGAATCACCTCAACTTGGCTAAAGAGATTATTAAGAAGAACGAGTAGTTAATGTGCAAATGTGAGAATGTGAGAATGTGCAAATGAAGGTTACTTTTACTTCTTGATTTCATTCTCACTTGATTTCATTCTCACTTGATTTCATGCTTATTTGATTTCATGCTTACTTGATTTCATGCACACTTGATTTTATGCTTACTTGATTTCATGTACTCTTGATATCTCTTTCATGATTTTAGTTTATTGATTATTAAATATAAAAGATACGTGCAATTTTGCGTGTTGAGCTAAATGGTGCATTATTCAGTTATTTGCACATTTACCCATTCGTACATTTGTACAATAACAAAGCATGGCAGCTCATAAGAAGTTTCCCGCGTTGGGTCGCGGACTCGATGCACTCATCTCGACTGAAGAAGAAGTACACACCAGTGGTTCTTCAAGCATCAACGAGGTGCCAGTGTTCAAGATAAAAGCCAACCCCAATCAGCCTCGCCGCGAGTTTCAGCCCGAGGCTTTGCAAGAGTTGGCCGATAGTATTCGTCAAATAGGAATTATTCAGCCTATCACGCTTAGGCTGATGGAGGACGGCACTTATCAGATTATAGCTGGTGAGCGCCGTTGGCGTGCAGCGCAAATGGCTGGACTGACTACCATTCCGGCTTACATTCGCACGGCAGACGATGAGAATATGATGCAAATGGCGTTGGTCGAAAACATTCAACGTGAAGACCTCAACGCCATCGAGATAGCACTTGCTTATCAAAACCTCATTGAGCATTATGACCTCACACAGGATAAGCTCTCAGAGAAGGTGGGTAAGAATCGTGCTACGATAGCCAATTACCTACGACTGCTCAAACTGCCAGCGCAGGTGCAGGTGGCATTACAAAACAAAGAGGTGGACCAAGGTCATGCCCGCGCCTTGTTAGGGCTTAACAAGCCTTCACTACAGGTGAAGCTCTTCAACGAAATTCGCGAGAAGGGCTACTCTGTACGTCAGGTGGAGGAAATGGTCAAAGCGCTCAACAATGGCGAGACACTCAAGAGCGGACGCCACACCTTAAATAATAAAGGGGCAAAGCGATTGCCCGAAGAGTATAACGAACTGCGCGCTCGACTATCAGAACGCTTCAGCACTAAAGTGCAGATGACTTGTTCACAACAGGGCAAAGGCAAAATATCTATTCCCTTTGCTTCAGAAGAAGAGTTAGAACGCATCATCACGTTGCTCGATAAGATTTAAGAGATGGGTAAGAATTATATGGCGCGCGTGCTGCTGACGCTCTGCATAGGGTGGTTGGTAGCCTTGCAAGCAATAGCTAATCATACGATGAAAGTCGAAGCCTCAAATGAGGTTTCGACTTTAGCCGTTTTAGCAAACGCGCGGCCTTATAGTGTGGAAAGTGCCACTTCTGTGCCCATGGATACGGTGAAAACGTTTGACGAAATGGCACATGAGTTGATGGAAGAAGAGGCGCAAGGCCGTGGGGCAGACGACATCGTTTCTGACCCCGATACGATGGCCTCCTCTACGCCTGTCGACACGGCACGCTTGCGCCAACTCTCCGATTCTCTCTTGGCTCAGCCGATAGCGAAGGCACAACAGCAGGTGCAAAAGATGTTTGTGCCTAAACCGACGAAGGCCTTGTGGTTGTCATTGGTGTTGCCGGGTGCTGGTCAGATTTACAACCGCAAGTATTGGAAGTTGCCCATTATCTATGGTGGCTTTTTGGGTTGCGCCTACGCTTTGACGTGGAACCAAATGATGTATCGCGACTATTCGCAGGCCTACCTTGACATTATGGACGACGACCCTAACACGAAGTCATACCTTGACATGCTGCCCCCACGTTACGACATAACGGGACGTGAGGATCAATTTAAGGCTATATTTAAACGCAAGAAGGACTTTTATCGTCGCTATCGCGACTTGAGTGCCTTTTGCTTCATAGGAGTTTATTTACTCTCAGTAGTTGACGCTTACGTTGATGCACAACTCTCGGAGTTTGACATATCGCCCGACCTCAGCATGAAGGTGGAGCCTGCCGTAATCGGTACTCCCAAGCTAATGGGTGGCACTACCTCAGGCCGTGCAGCCTATGGGGTAGGGTGCAGCTTGAGGTTCTGATTAGCGAGTTGACGAGTTAACAAGTTGACGAGTTAACAGGTAAGTTTGTTTATACAAAAACAAATGAATACCCTATACAGTAAGCAAAACAACTTTAGCATTTTGCTTTGGCCTGTTCTTGTTAAGATGTTCTACAAAAGATGTAGAAGTCATTTTATATATTGCATATATGATAAAAGGACTTACTCGTTAACTCGTCAACAAAAACAAACTTGCTTGTTAACTTGTCAACTCGTCAACTTGTCAACAAAAAGACTTGCCAACTTAGAAAAGAAAACAACGAATTAATGAAACGTATAAAGACATTGTTATTGGCATTGGCTGCAAGCTTTATAACGGCTACAGCGCAGACCGATGAGATAACTGTACACAACGACCAGAGCGGTCGTGACGAAGTGATAGACTTGCCAGAGGGCATGTCGGTGAGCAGCGACTCACTTATCAACGAATGGATGGCCAAAAAGTACCTTTATCCTGACACGACTTGTGCCAATCCTGATTACAATCCTACCTTCACCACCGAAGAGTACCAAGAGCGCTTGCGTCGCTTGCCCGTGGTGATGGAGATGCCCTACAACAGTGTGGTGCAGAAGTTTATTGACCAATACAGTGGTCGCTTGCGTCGTACCGTATCGTATGCTTTAGGGGCAGGCAATTTCTACATTCCAATCTTTGAAGAGGCACTTGATTATTACGGACTTCCCCTGGAGTTGAAGTACTTGCCCGTCATCGAGTCAGCGCTTGAACCAAAAGCCAAGAGTCCGGCTGGAGCTGTTGGCCTTTGGCAGTTTATGTTGGCTACAGGTAAGCGTTACGACTTGAAGGTGAATAGCCTTATCGACGAACGTCAAGACCCCTATAAGAGTAGTTGGGCAGCAGCGCGTTACTTGCGCGACCTCTACAAGATATATCGCGATTGGAACCTCGTCATCGCGGCCTATAACTGCGGCCCGACGAATGTCAATAAGGCCATTCACCGTGCTGACGGCGTGCGCGATTATTGGACTATCTATCCCTACTTGCCCAGTGAGACGCGTGGTTATGTGCCTGCATTTATTGCGGCCAACTATATCATGAACTATTATTGCGAGCACAATATCTGTCCCATGAAGACGAAGTTGCCCATCACCACCGATACGGTGACCGTGACGCGCGATCTTCACATGCAGCAGGTGGCAGAGCTTTGCAACATCGACGTTGAAGCCATTCAAGCGCTCAACCCACAATATCGCACGCAACTCATTCCAGGCTCTTCTGGTCCGATGACGCTGCGCTTGCCTACTGAGATGCTCAACACGTTTATCGACCTCAAAGACTCTGTTTATAATTATCGTGTTGACGAGTTGTTGACGCGTCGTAGTAGTGTCGAAGTGGACGATCGCCTTGACAATCGCAGTGTCGCTTCAAAGCGCCGTGCAGCACGTCAACAGTCTGCGAGCGAGAGCAGCAGTAGCTCAAGAAGTAGTGCGTCAAAGTCGTCGAGTCGTAAGTCGTCGTCAAAGTCAAGTAGTTCAAAAAGTTCTTCAAAGAGTTCGTCACGCAGTTCGAAGTCGAGCAAAAAGAGTAAGAAAGAGAAATCATCAGCTTCAGCTACTGTGCGCAAGGGCGATACCTTGATAGAGATTGCACATCGCAATGGCACGACCGTAGAGAAGTTGAAGAAGAAGAACAACATTAAGGGCAATATGATTAAGCCCGGACAAAAGTTGAAAGTAAAATAAGTAATTCTCACTTATCTATACACAACTAAGGGGGCAGGCCAATGGCTTGCCCCTTAGTTGTTACGTTTCATTTTATAAATCGAATTATGACAAAACTTTATATAATCGTTATCAGTGCATTGTTGCTCTTTACGGCTTGTTCTGACGATGTAAGCGACGAGTATGCTCACGAACGCGCCTTCTTAAAGTTCGCCCCCGTGACTGGTGTCGTTCCTTTGAACAATGCGGTGAATAGCATGGGGCAGTTTTGTACTATAACGATGGGGACTAATACCTTCCAGTTTCGTAGTGGTGAAGGTGTCACAGCCACTTATCCTTACACGGCCGAGATAAAGTCATATGGGCAGCCCGAGTGCGTATCGGGTTTTGTGATTGGCAAGTCGTCACAGCCTGATATGAACTTGCAATACCCTGTCTTGGCCTACGACCTCGTCTGCCCCAATTGTTATACAGAGTCACTCATCACGCGCGCCTTGACGCTGAAGGGGGAAGAACTGACTTGCAGCCGTTGTCAACGCGTTTACGACCTCACCAATCGAGGCATCGTAAAGTCGGGCAAAGCCGGTAAGTCGCTCTTACGTTATCGTACTTGTACTTACAACCCCAACTTGCAAGGCGGCTTGCTGGTGGTGATGAATTAAGTTTTAGATAAACTGCAATAGGGCCTCACCCCCTAACCCCCTCTCCTTGAGGAGAGGGGGGACTGAAGTTACCTTTTTCTCCCCAGTCTCTTGCTTGAGATATTTCCTGAAAATGAGCAAGAAAAGGTGACTTGTCCCCCCTCTCCTCAAGGAGAGGGGGCTAGGGGGTGAGGCCGTTAGGGTGGTTCGTGGACTGTTTGACAAATTGCAGTTCATCGTTTTCGCCTTAAAAGTTTTCTGTAGTTTTGTGTTAATCACTAACTTTGTAGCCAAAATAAAAACAAAAGATTAAGCATGAAGATAGAACAACAACTCCAAGCCGCAGTGATAGAGGCCGTAAAAGCACTTTACGGACAGGATATCACACCCGAACAGGTGGCGCTGCAGAAGACAAAGAAAGAATTTGAAGGCCACTTGACACTGGTCGTTTTCGGCTTGTTGCGCATCTCGCGCAAGAAACCTGAGGACACGGCACAAGAGATTGGTCAGTGGTTGAAGGACAATACCTCGCTGTTGCAGTCATTTAACGTAGTAAAGGGTTTCCTCAACCTCGTTATCGCTCCTGCTCAGTGGATTACGTTGCTCAACGATATTGACGCTGACGACCACTTTGGTATTACAAAGCCTACAGAAGATAGTCCCTTGGTGATGATAGAATATTCTTCACCTAACACCAATAAACCCCTCCACTTGGGCCACGTGCGCAATAACTTGTTGGGTTGGGCCTTGGCTGGTGTAGTAGAGGCTAACGGCAACCGCGTCGTGAAGACGAACATTGTCAACGACCGTGGTATTCACATCTGTAAGTCAATGTTGGCATGGCTCAAGTATGGCAATGGCGAAACTCCTCAAACCAGCGGTAAGAAGGGCGACCACTTGATTGGTGACTATTACGTGGCTTTCGATAAGCACTACCGCGCTGAAGTGAAGGAGTTGCAAGCCAAGTTTATGGCCGAAGGCATGAACGAAGAAGATGCTAAGGCCAAGGCAGAGAAGGAAAGTCCCCTCATGCAAGAGGCACACGCGATGCTCGTAAAGTGGGAGGCCAACGACCCCGAAGTACGTGCCTTGTGGCGCAAGATGAATGAATGGGTGTACGAAGGCTTTGACGAGACATATAAGGCGCTCGGCGTTAGCTTCGACAAGATTTATTACGAAAGCGACACTTACTTGGTAGGTAAGCAGGCCGTAGAAGAGGGCCTCAGTAAAGGTCTCTTCTTCCGCAAGGAGGATGGCTCTGTATGGGCTGACTTGACCAAGGACGGACTTGACGAGAAGTTGTTGCTCCGTGCTGACGGCACCAGCGTTTATATGACACAAGACATTGGTACAGCGAAGTTGCGCTTCCAAGACTTCCCTATCGACAAGATGATCTACGTCGTAGGTAACGAACAGAACTACCACTTCCAAGTGCTCTCTATCTTGCTCGACCGCTTAGGCTTTGAGTGGGGTAAGAGTTTGGTTCACTTCTCATACGGTATGGTTGAATTGCCTAATGGTAAGATGAAGAGCCGTGAAGGTACGGTGGTTGATGCCGACGACTTGGTAGCGGGCATGATTGCCCAGGCTCGCCAGACCATTGACGAGGCGAAGAAGAATACCGACATGAGCGAAGAAGAGAAGCAAGAGGTGGCTCGCATCGTAGGTATGGGTGCACTGAAGTACTTCTTGTTGAAGGTGGATGCTCGCAAGAATATGCTCTTCAACCCAGAAGAGAGTATTGACTTCAACGGCAATACGGGTCCCTTCATTCAATACACCTACGCGCGTATCCGTTCTATCTTGCGCAAGGCTGCTGACGCTGGCATCAACGTGCCCAACACGTTGCCCACCGACATTGAGATTTCTACGAAGGAGGAAGAGATTATTCAACACGTTGCCGACTTTGCTGCTGTAGTACGTCAAGCAGGTAAGGAGTACCAACCTGCTGCCGTAGCCAACTATTGCTATGAGTTGGTAAAGGAGTACAACCAATTCTACCACGACTTTAGCATTTTGCGCGAAGAGGATAGCCGCAAGCAATTGTTCCGTCTTGTGCTCTCTAAGAATGTGGCCAAGGTGGTTCGTCTCGGCATGGGCCTCTTAGGCATTGAAATGCCTGAGCGTATGTAGTTCTAGTTGACGAGTTCTTTAAGTTGATAAGTTAACGAGTTAACAAGTTAACGAGTTAACAAGTTAACGAGTTAACGAGTAAGTTACCTTATATATAGAACAACTTACCCGTTAGCTCGTCAACTCGTTAACTTGTCAACTCGTTAACTTGTCAACTCAAAAAAAGCTCGTTAATAAAAAAGAAAAGAATGTCACAACCCAAATACTACGTAGTATGGAATGGGCGTGAACCTGGGATATATCGCACGTGGGAAGACTGCCAACGACAAGTGGTGGGCTTCCCCGCTGCCGTTTATAAGTCGTTTAAGACGGAGGCAGAAGCGAAACGCGCTTTCGATGCTCCGGCTACGGATTACGTCAACGTGCCGACAAGCCGCCCGAAGACGAATGACGAGCGCAAGGCGCAACGTCCTCCCAAAGTGGCTGCGCCTAAAGGTTGTCCTCCTCCGCCTCCCGACTACCGTCACGATACGGTGTTGCCCTTACCGTTGGAAGTGAAGGCCGATGCCTTAGCCGTCGATGCGGCTTGTTCGGGCAACCCCGGGCCTATGGAATATCGAGGTGTTTACTTAGCTACGGGACAGGAAATCTTTCACTACGGTCCTGTACATGGTACGAACAATATTGGCGAGTTCTTAGCCATCGTTCATGCGCTGGCGCTCTTAAAGAAGCGTGGACGCGTGATGACAATCTATACGGATAGTCGTAATGCCTTATTGTGGATTAAAGCGCGCAAGTGTCGCACGAAGTTGGCCCGAACGCCTCGTACCGAACAGCTCTTTCAAATGATCGAACGCGCCGAGCATTGGCTCCAAACGAACGACTTCTCCGACATTCCTATATTAAAGTGGGAAACCTCACGCTGGGGAGAAGTACCCGCCGACTTCGGGCGGAAATAGCTCCTTTGTTGACGAGTTTCTTTGTTGACGAGTTGACGGGTAAGTTTGTATTTTATTTAACAAAGAAACTTACCCGTCAACTTGTCAACTCGTTAACTTGTTAACAAAATCCCTACAAAAAAAGAAAACATGAAACATCTATATATTGAAACATACGGCTGCCAGATGAATGTGGCCGATAGCGAAGTTGTAGCTTCTGTCATGAAGATGGCGGGCTACGAACCTTGCGAGTCATTGGACGAGGCTGATGCTGTGTTCCTCAACACCTGCTCTGTACGCGACAATGCGGAACAGAAGATTATTCACCGCTTAGAGGCACTCAATGCCTTGCGTCGTAAAGGTCGCAAATTGATTATCGGTGTGTTGGGTTGCATGGCCGAACGCGTAAAGGACGGACTGCTCAATGAGCATGGTGCCGACCTCGTAGCGGGCCCTGATGCTTACCTCAGTCTGCCCGACCTTATCGCACAAGCCGAGGTGGGCAACAAGGCGATTGACATCGAGTTGAGCACGACCGAGACGTATCGCGACATCGTGCCCGAACGCTACTGCGGTAGCCGCATTTCGGGTTTTGTGAGCATTATGCGTGGTTGTAACAATTTCTGTCACTATTGCATCGTTCCCTATACTCGTGGTCGCGAACGTTCACGCGATATTGAGAGCATCTTGACCGAAGCACGCGACCTCGAAAGCCGCAACTACAAGGAGATTACACTCTTGGGACAGAATGTCAACTCTTACTGTTGGAAACGCGAGGACGGTACGGAAATTCGCTTCCCCGAACTGTTACGCACTGTAGCACGCGCTGTCCCTGGGCTGCGTATCCGCTTTAGTACCAGCCACCCCAAGGATATGAGTGACGAGACGTTGCACGTGATAGCCGAAGAACCAAACGTTTGCCGCCATATTCACTTGCCCGTACAGAGTGGTTCGGACCGCATCCTAAAGTTGATGAATCGTAAGTATACGCGTGAGTGGTATATGGACCGCGTGGCTGCCATTCGTCGCATCGTGCCCGACTGCGGTTTGAGCACCGACATCTTTGCGGGTTACTGCTCTGAGACGGAAGAGGATCATCAACTCTCACTCTCGCTCATGCGTGAGTGCGGTTACGACTCAGCCTTTATGTTTAAGTACAGTGAGCGTCCGGGCACTTACGCTTCGCGCCACCTCCCCGACGACGTGAGCGAAGAGGTGAAGATACGTCGTTTGAACGAACTCATCGCCTTGCAGAACGAGCTGAGCGCGGAGAGTAACGCGAAGTGTGTAGGTAAGGAATACGAAATATTGGTGGAAGGCGTGAGCAAGCGTTCTCGCGAACAACTCTTTGGCCGCACGGAGCAAAACAAGGTCGTTGTCTTCGACCGTGGTACGCACCACCCCGGTGAATACGTCCGCGTGCGCATTACCAGTTCTTCAAGCGCTACGCTACAAGGTGAAGAAGTGGAAGCGTAATTTCTTGGTCGCATGGATACGTGGCTATATAGTTACATGATTTTATGCGAGCAAATTACACACCCCATTAGGGGTGAAATAGGGTAGCCAGCTATGCAAATGGCGTAAGCCTTTTGCATGGCTGGTTACCCGAATATTTTCTGATGGACGACGCATGCCGTAGCGATGCGGATTGGGCTCCAATTAGTTGCTTGCAGCTAATTGGAAAGAAACAAATGAAAGAGAAAAAATCCTCTTACCTATATCATAAATTGAAGTGTATAACTTTATTCTATTGGTTATCAATACAAAGCGAATATTGATAACTTTTTGAACGCTAAGACAAAGAAAAGTTTTCCAAAAAAATTATTTTCTTTTCCTTTTTTCGTAGAAAAGTTTGCCGTATCTTTGTCCACGAAATCAAGATTGAAACGCAAACAGACAACGGTTTTCTACTAAACTATCTGTTACAGATTTTTCCACGCTTCGCTTAGTGAGTAATGCTTGAAACTTATTGATTATCAATAGGTTATTATTATAATAAGCCATCTACGCGAACGCCTACCAACAACATTGCGTGCAGCTTCTTACGCTCACCGTAGCTTATCACTTGACAAGCAAAAGAACGAAGGAGTTTGCTTTTTTTTGTGCAAACAAATTGGATAACTTTACACGACAGAAATTTTCAAAAGTTGTCCAAAACGGAAAAATTTTTACATTGCGTTTTACCCCATAAAAACTCCCTTTTTACTATGTGTACCGACAACTTTATCATCACCAAGCGCAACGGCAAGACCGAGCCTCTGAACGTCGAAAAGATTAAGACCGCAATCATCAAAGCTTTTCAGAGTCAAGACAAGAATATCGATGCCGAAACGCTCAATCGCATTATGCAACGCCTTCGCTTTTGCAACGGCATGAGCGTAGAAGACGTGCAGAACCAAGTAGAAGTTGCCCTCATGGCCGAACACCACTACGAAGTGGCCAAGGCTTTCATGCTCTATCGCAAGCGTCATGAGGACGATCGCGAAACGGCTGACAAGCTTCGTTTCTTGATTAACTACTGCAACTCTGCCAATCCGGCCACAGGTTCGAAGTACGATGCTAATGCCAATGTAGAGAACAAAAACATTGCTACCCTCATCGGTGAACTTCCCAAGCAAGGTTTTATTCGCTTAAACCGTCGTTTACTCTGCGACCGCATCAAGGACATGTACGGCAAAGAGCTGGCCGATCGCTACATTTACCTGCTCAAGAATCACTACATCTATAAGAACGATGAGACTTCATTGGCCAACTACTGCGCCTCTATCACCATGTACCCCTGGTTGCTCAACGGCACCAAGGACATTGGCGGCAATTCTACTGCCCCCTCTAACCTCAAGTCATTCTGCGGTGGCTTCGTCAACATGGTGTTCATCGTTAGCTCTATGCTCTCAGGCGCATGCGCCACGCCCGAGTTCTTGATGTACATGAGCCACTTCTTAGAGGTAGAATACGGCTCTGACTACTATCAACACGCCGATAAGGTAGTTGACCTCTCTACGCGTCAGCGCACCATCGATAAGATGATAACCGACTGCTTCGAACAGATTGTATACTCTATCAACCAACCTACTGGTGCAAGGAACTTCCAATCCGTATTCTGGAACATCTCTTACTACGATAAGTATTACTTCGAAAGCATCTTTGGCGAGTTCCGCTTCCCCGACGGCTCACGTCCTTCATGGCCCGCACTCGACTGGTTACAGCGCCGCTTCATGAAGTGGTTCAACCAAGAGCGCACAAAGGCCGTTCTTACCTTTCCCGTTGAGACCATGGCTTTGCTCTCTAAGGACGGTGACGTAATGGACAAGGAATATGCAGACTTCACGTCTGAGATGTATGCCGAAGGCCACAGCTTCTTCACTTACATGAGCGACAATGCTGACTCTTTGGCCTCTTGCTGCCGCTTGCGTAACGAGATACAAGACAATGGCTTTAGCTACACCTTAGGTGCGGGTGGCGTATCAACAGGTTCTAAGTCAGTTCTTACCGTCAACCTCAATCGCTGCATTCAGCAGGCTACGCGTGAGGGTCGCTCATACGTTGAGTTCCTCGACGATATCATCGACCTCATGCACAAGGTGCAGTTGGCTTACAATGCCAACCTCAAGGACTTGATGGACAAGGGTATGCTTCCCTTATTCGATGCGGGCTATATCAACATCAAGCGTCAGTACCTCACGATTGGTGTGAATGGTATGGTAGAGGCTGCCGAAAGTTTGGGCATTACCATCTCTGACAACAAGGAATACGAAGAGTTTGTGGGCAACGTGTTGGGGCTCATCGAGGGCTACAACCGCAAGTATCGCTCAAAGGACGTGATGTTTAACTGCGAGATGATCCCGGCCGAGAACGTAGGTGTAAAGCACGCTCGTTGGGACCGCGAAGCTGGTTACTACGTGCCACGCGACTGTTACAACTCTTACTTCTATGTGGTAGAAGACCCCAACACTGACATCATCGAGAAGTTCCGCCTCCACGGCCGTCGCTTCATCGAACACCTCACAGGAGGGTCGGCCTTACACATGAACCTTGACGAGCACCTCAGTCAACCGCAATACCGTCAGTTGCTGCGTGTAGCCGCCAAGGAGGGTTGCAACTACTTTACGTTCAACATTCCCAACACGTTGTGTAACGACTGTGGTCACATCGATAAGCACCACCTTCACAAGTGCCCCAAGTGTGGCTCTACTAACCTCGACTACTTAACGCGTATCATTGGTTATCTCAAGCGTGTGTCAAACTTCTCTCTCGATCGCCAGAAGGAGGCCAGTCGCCGCTACTACCAGAAGGTGGAGGCGTGAATGAGTTGACAAGTTGACAAGTTGACAAGTTGACAAGTTGACAAGAAAGTTACACATCATACATTAGCATAAGGGTTTATAAGACACATTTTATTGTTGGCTTATAAACCCTTTCTTTCAACAACGACCTATCCATTATGCTGAAATATTACAACTACGATATTGTCTTTCAAGAGTATCCTGACGAGGTGACGTTAGCCATAAATCTAACGCTTTGTCCCAATCGCTGCGTGGGTTGCCACAGTGCCTTCTTGCGCGAGGATATAGGGGAGGAACTCTCCCCCGAGCGTCTCACGGCGCTCATCGACTCTTACGACGGCACGATTACGTGCGTGGGCATACAAGGGGGCGACAACGACCCCGAGGCGGTGCTTCAACTCTGTGCTTACATTCACGAGCATTATGCCGACCGCATTCGCACGGGTTGGTACTCTGGGCGCACTTGGTTGCCAACGGCCGAACAATTAAAGGCTTCGCTCAACTACATCAAGACGGGACCCTATATCGCCAAGTTCGGTCCGCTCTCATCGCCCGACACCAACCAACGCTTTTACCGCATCAATGCTGAAGACGGTTCGCTCGAAGACCTTACATACCGATTTGCTAAGAAGAAGGTATAATAACTTCAAAACAATAAACTGCGATATTACCACATGATTCGTTATAGAGCCTCTAAAACACGAAAAAACGGAACCACTCACAAATGTGAGTGATTCCGTTTTTTATTGAATTTACATGTATCCCAAATGGTTGGGAAGGGGGCGTTATTAGAAGTTATAAACTACACCGAAGTTGAGGTTGTTGCCAGAGAACTGGAAGCCAAAGCCATCTTCGCCATAAGAGCAGTATTCATCATCAGCCTCACGATAACCGAGGAAGCCAGCGTGAGCAATGAAGTCGAGGTTCTTGCAAAGGGCTACCTTTACACCAGGTTGAACACCTACGCGCCAACCTACTTGAGCGTCAGAAGAGTGGTCGCCTATCTTCGTCTTATAAGTAGATACGCCAAAGCCCATGTCGAGGAAGAGGCTAACAGGGCCAAACTTAACGTATGACCAACGAGCGTAAGGATCTACCTCGAATCCATTCGTCTTAACGTGGCTTAAATAGTTGTGTTCGTAACCAATGCCAAGGCCTAAGTCCCACTTATCAGAGAGCTTGTAGCCTAAGTCGGGCTTAATAGTAAAGTTAGTGTGGTTGGCATCCTTATTGCGCCAGAAGCCTACTTCACCTCCTACATAAACTTGTGCACTTGCAGTGAGAGAGGCTGCTGCAACTGCGAGAGTAAGAAATAACTTTTTCATTTTCTTCTTATCGTTTAGTTTAGGTTTGTAATGTAACGCATAGCAACTGAGGGCGAATGAGAGATTAAGTTCGCACGTTGTTGCTACCTATGATGCGTTAATTATTGTATTTATTTGTTTCTATTTCTGTGTGCAAAGGTAGGGGGCTGAGTAATTCGACGCAAGTATTTTTTAAGATTTTACACGAATTTCGGAATTATAGAACAACAATTTGGGCATTTTGGGTATAAAGTAGGGGCGCTCGCATACATATAAACTGCAATTTTGTCCACACCGTTATAGAACCTCTTTTTGTTATATATACTTTGTTTATTTCGAAATTAATGTAACTTTGCGCTTATTTTAGTTTTACGACACATACACACGAAACCATGAAAAATATATACCTATTACTATTGTTTTTTGTCACGTTGCCCCTATCGGCACAGTCGCGCTACGACTTGCAGCTACCCGAGTTGCTCGATCAACTTGACCAAATGATAGACCAAAAAGCTAGTTATCAACAGATACGTGAAGAGAAAGCCCAAGTACTAAAGAAGGCCGCTGCAAGCACACAAGGCATGCGCCGCGTGAGCTTGCTACAACAGATATATGATACCTACTCCCACTTCCAGACCGACTCCGCACAAGTGACACTCAATGAGATAGCCCGCATGCCCGAGATGCAACACGACGCTACCTTGTCGGGTTGGTGGCATATTGCACAGAGTGAACTCCTCGCCATATCGGGTTTCTACAACGAAGCTCTAAACGAGATAAAAAACGTAAAACCCAATATGCTGATCGCAGGGGGTGAAGACCTTCGCTTACAATACCTACGCATACAGCGCACCATATATGGGTGGATGGCAAATTACTCTAATGCGGGTGTGTCACACCAACGCTTGCTGACGCTAACACAAAACTATCGTGACTCCATACTCATGATTGAGAAGCCTGGACTCTCGCGTGCTATCGTTGAAGCAGACAAACTATTGGTCAACGGACAAGCCCAAAAGGCTATCGACCTGCTTCGTCCCTACGTAGGGAAGCGTGCAGGCGACTCTGCACCTTACGTTAATTCCGTTTTAGCACAAGCCTATCGCGAAATAAAAAATAGCGACGAGGCAATGCGTTTTCTTGCACTCACGGCCTTGAGCGACCTCGAACGTGGTGTGACGGAATATCAAGCCCTTCCCTTATTAGCACAAGAACTATATCAACACAACGACGTGCAACGCGCCTACGACTACCTCATTTGTTCGATGGAGGACGCCAACTTCTGCAAAGCACGCTTGCGCGCAGTGGAAGTGTCAAACATTTTCCCGATCATTAATAAGGCCTACAAGGAGCGCGAACACATTGAGCGCCACCGCGAACGCCTCTTCGTTTATGCGCTCACCATTCTGGCCTTGACCCTGCTTTTTAGCATGATTTACCTCTATCGTCAACTCAAGAAGGTACGTAGCATGCGCCGCCAGCAGATGGAGCTGAACAAGCAACTCAAGGCTGGATATGAACAGCTGACCACCATCAACGAGCAACTTAAACGCACCTATGACGAACTTCAGCTCTCGGACAAGATGAAGGAGGAATACTTGACGCGCTACCTCAATCGTTGTCGCGACTACCTCGACCGCATGGACAGCGACCGCCGCTCAGCCTATCGTCTGCTGAAGGACCATCAAACGGACGAACTCATGAAGCATCTCAAAAGTGATGCACGCACCAAGGCGGAACAAGAACGCTTCTTTGAGGACTTTGATGCTGCTTTCTTAGCTATCTTCCCCGACTTTATTCGTTCGTTTAATGCCCTTTTGCGCCCTGGCGAGGAGATACAGCCCAAAGCCGAAAATCGTTTAACAACGGAACTGCGTATCTTTGCCCTCATTCGCTTAGGTGTAACTGACACCGCTCACATTGCCCACTTTATGAATAACTCTACTGCCACTATCTATAACTATCGATCAAAGGTCCGCAATCGTTCGAAAGGCAACCCTGATGATTTTGAAGCCGAAGTGAGCAAAATGTAATGGGCGGCCTCTCCCCCCCTGACCCTTTCCCAGCCCAGGGAGGGGTAGGGGAGAAGCTTGCAATTTACACGCTACAAACCTCATTTAAGTTTATATTAATCAGCGTTTATCTTTATACGTTTTACTTGATTTTCAATGCTTTTGCAATTTTATTCGTTTATATTTTTATTCTAACGTTTGCAAAAGCACACATTTGCCCTTACTTTTGCAAAACAAAATGTTCGACCAAACGAATCCCTAAATCAACACATGAAACGTATATATAATCTTCTCTTTGCATTCTTATTGCCATTGAGCCTTTTAGCCGCCAAGGGACAAGTCCCCGTTGTGCAGCCCCAATTTTGGTGGACAGGCATGCACAACCCCTCGCTCCAAGTGCTTATTCACGCACAAGGGGTAGGCCAGAGTGACGTAACGCTTTCTACGACCCATGTCAGCATCGATAGCATTGTGCGTCCCCAAAACGCAAACTATCTTTTGCTCTATCTCAACACGGCTCAGGCCAAAGCTGGACGATTTGACATTGTGTTGAAACATGGACGCACTACGCAACGTATTCCCTACGAACTGCGTCAACGCGAGGAACGCAAGGTCAACTCTTTCACCCAAGCAGACGTTATTTACCTACTTATGCCCGACCGCTTCGCCAATGGCGACACAAAGAATGACGTCGTAAAGGGACTCTTAGAGAACACTTCGTCACAAGCCCCCTTCGCACGCCATGGAGGTGATTTAGCGGGTATGCGCCAACACTTGGACTATCTGCAACAACTCGGTGTGACAGCCGTTTGGCCTACTCCTCTGTTAATAAACGACATGCCCGAACAATCGTATCATGGCTATGCCATTACGGACTATTACCGCATCGACCCACGCTACGGCACGAACGAAGACTATCGTGCCTTTGTAACTGACGCACATGCCCATGGACTCAAAGTGGTGCAAGACATGGTGTTCAACCACTGTGGCAGTCATAACTTCCTTTTTACCGACCTACCTGACTCTACGTGGTTTAACAATCGAAGCGAATACGTACAGACATCGTACAAAATTGCAGCAGTAACAGATAAGTATGCTTCCAACGAGGACGCTACCAATGCCACCGATGGGTGGTTTACACAAGCCATGCCAGACCTCAACCAACGCAATCCTCACGTGCTGCGCTATCTGATTCAAAATTCCCTATTTTGGATCGAATACGCAGGCATTGATGGCATACGTCAAGACACTTACCCTTATGCCGACCGCCGTGCCATGGCGCAATGGTGTAAGGAGGTAGAGGCTGAATATCCGGGTTTCAACATCGTAGGCGAAACGTGGATAAACAACAATGTAGGCGTTAGCAGTTGGCAGCGGCATTCTCCCGTAGGGCCCAAGGGTGAAGACGACTCGCAATTGCCTACGGTAATGGACTTTCCCTTGATGTATCGCATTGCACAAGCCGTCGATGAGACAACGAATGATTGGGATCGCGGATTGGCCGTCATCTACGACTATCTATCACAAGATGCTGTGTATGCTGACCCGACACACTTGCTCACCTTCCTCGACAACCACGACACACCGCGCTTCGCCGCCACACGCGAGCAAGCTTATCGTCCTGCTCGTTACTGTCAAGCACTCACGATGTTGCTTACGCTGCGTGGCATTCCACAGGTGTACTATGGCGATGAATTAGCCATGTGGGCCGACAAGTCGAAGGGCGATGGGGAATTACGCCAAAACTTCCCTGGTGGCTTTGCCGGCGATAGCATCAATGCCTTTACGGGCGAAAATCTTACGCCCTTGATGCAACGCACACTCACTTTGGCACGTCGTTTGCTGAATTGGCGTAAGACAAGTTTGGCCGTTCAACGCGGCACGTTCCGCCACTTTACAATCAAAGATGGTGTATACGTCTACACGCGTTCCTTCCAAGGCCACACGGTCACAGTGATGCTCAACGGCACAGATGCTCCTGCTACAGTCGACTTAGCGCGCTATGCTGAAGCGCTTCCCAAGTCCCAGGCCAAGGACATCATCAGTGGTCGCACCATTCAGCTCACAGAGGGTTGTTTACAACTTGACGTGCGCGGCACGTTGGTGCTTGACTTTGAATAACACATTAACATTGCACATAATTTGTATTAGTTATAATTTATAAAGGGTAAAAAGTAGGATAACAACGAAGGCGGCCTGTGTCATGACTGAATGACACAGACCGCTATTTTTTGTATCAAGACGGAAGATAAACTGCAATTGGGCCTCTCCCCCTAACCCCCTCCCCCACAGGGGAGGGGGAATAAGTAACCTTTACTTGCTGCGCTTCTAGTTGAGAACCAACAGAAAACTCAAGAAGTAAGAGTGACTTATTCCCCCTCCCCTGTGGGGGAGGGGGTTAGGGGGAGAGGCCCAATTGCAGTTTATCTAAATCAGAAATTTGAGTAAAACAGATGTGAACGTCTACTTATTCTGCGTTTTGTTCTGTTGCAATCAGCGGTTTTACCTAAATTTGCAAACTGGAACCCCACGTAATCATTAAAATATTGATGCAAAACGGAGTGACATTATCAAATGGTTGATAAACAAATAACAAAAAAGAATATATGTCATTAGCAAAATTTGAGAGTGAAGTAAAAATAGTGCCGCAGAACCAAAACATTCTGTTTAGCCGATTTAACGACTTGAATAGTCTATCGGCTATTAAGGACCGCATGAACGACCCTGTGGTGCAGCAGAAGTTGAGTGAACAAGTACCAGCTGATAAGTTAGCCGACGTACAGAAGTATGCTGAGGGCTTGAGCTTCGAGGCTGATGCTATTCACATTGCTTCTCCTATGGGCAATATCACACTGCGCGTAGTAGAACGCGAAGAACCGAAGTGCATAAAGTTTGCCTCAGAGGGTTCTCCCGTACAGATTTACGTATGGATTCAGTTATTGCCTCATGGAGATTATGAGAGCAAGATGCGCGTCACTGTAGGTGCTGAAGTGAACTTCTTTATGAAGAAGATGGTAGCCAAACCTCTTCAGCAAGCTGCCGACGGATTGGCAAATATGCTGAGTGCAATTAGGTAAGTTGCAATTGGGCCTCTCCCCCTAACCCCCTCCCCCACAGGGGAGGGGAATAAGTCACTCTTACTTCTTGAGTTTTCTGTTGGTTCTCAACTAGAAACGCAGCAAGTAAAGGTTACTTATTCCCCCTCTCCTCAAGGAGAAGGGGTTAGGGGGTGAGGCCCAATAACGTGAGCATACATTAGGGAGTCACCCCCAGTTCATGTAACACTGCTGCGTTATCCTGCAAGGAGCAGTGATGATTTTCGCACGCTATAACATTCGTATAATACCACACTGCTCCCTGTGCCATTTGGTCTTTCGCAGCGTCAATATATTTTCGGGCTGAGTCCTGGCCACAAATTTCGATGTGACGTTCAGGGTAGCGTCCTCTTTGGTCGCCACTGGCTATTTTCACGATGCAAAATGAACGGTCGCTGCCATGAGTAGCCACAAAGCCTGCACGGGCCTTACATTGCTCCACAACTGCTTTAAAGTTTTCGGGCGTGGTCGGCACAACTTGCAACACACACCAAGGCCACTGCTGTGCAGTAAGGATAATGTGCCCTTCAAGTTCCTCTATTTCGTAGGTGTAAATGTGTTTTGATGTAATCATTCTTTTTCTGTTTTAAAAGTAGGAGCCATCTTCCACCAACTGAAGAAAGCCAAATTCTAATTTTGTTTGCAAATCATAACACAGAGCAGCTGCACCTTGTTTGGCGTCATTTTCCAAACATGCTATTTGTTCGCTCTTTTCCAGTTCGTTGCTTTCATAAGCAAACACGCCTTTTTGTATACCTTCGCGAATAACATTTAAGGGGTGTTCTAAAAACAGAATTTTTAGAACACCCCTTTAGATATTCTCTTGCCAAATCATCAGATGCTCTTGATTGCAGATTTTCTGCGGAAGTTATTTTTTGAACATTACTTACCAAAGCTTATTAAATCGATTTTGCCACACAATTTGCGTTTATAACAAAAAAAAGGAGCCTTAAATAAGACTCCTTCGTGTTGGGTGCTTAGTGGGATTCGAACCCACGACATTCAGAACCACAATCTGACGCTCTAACCAACTGAACTATAAGCACCATCATTATTGCTTTCTCTTGTAAAGCGATGCAAAGGTACGGCATTTTTACATTACTACCAAACTTTTGCACCGTTTTTTTCAAAAAAAGTGCATTTTAGTGCTAAAAGAGAGGGCAATATGCATAAACAGACGCATCTTGTAGCTTCGACATAGGCGTATTAGGCTCAGCTTTCATCGTGGCTGTAGTCCTTAATCTCGTCGAGTATTTCGTTGGCGAGGTGCTGGGTACGGCGGTAAGTGATAATGCCCATGACGGCTCCGATAGCGCCTCCTACGGCGCCACCTATTAAAATGCCGCGACGCTCTTCGGCCGTGGTTCCTGTGAGCGACAATATTTCATTGGCAAACCAAATGGCCCAAACGATCAAGAAGGGGATAGAAAAACGCAACCACCGAGCATAGAGCAACTTCATGTGCACAATACGTTGTGCCACTTCAGCCAGGGTGCAGGCAGCTAAGTGTTCGGTGCGTATCATGCGGTGGCTATGATAGGTGTAAATGATAGCAATGAGAAAGAATACGGTCGTTACGGCAGAGAAGAGCCATGATATGCCCATCCAACTAAATACGTAAATGCAATAGGGTATGCCAATGGCTGCGATAATGGTGATGAATAGGCCATCACGATTGATGCGACCTGCATTGCGACTTATCACTCGACGCACTAAGCGGTCGTTGATAATTCGCTCGTTATCTAACTTATGATGTAATAGAGCTAATTGCTCCTTCATTTCTTCTAATGTATCCATAGTGCTAATGCTTGGGAAATGTGAGAATGCTTGGAAATGTGCACATTTCCAAGGCATTTCCTCCTAATCCTTCATATTTTTAAGTTCTTCGCGAATGCGCGTGAGGCGTACTGATACGTTCTTGGCTGATATGCCAACGATAGCCCCGATTTCGTCGTAGGGGAGGCCTTCGAGCCATAGCAGAACGATGGCACGATCGAAAGGGCGCAAACGATGTACGCGCTTATGCAACATTTGTATTTGCTTGGTGTCAGCATCGTTATCCTCATAGAGGTCGATGTTGAGGTCGAGTCGTTCGGTCGGGGTGCGCTTCTTCTTGCGCTCTGCCGAAATGCAGGTATTGAGACTTACGCGGTATATCCACGAACTCACCTTCGAGTCGCCCTTAAAGGTATCAATGCCACGCCACAGGTTGATTAGAATGTCTTGAAAGAGGTCGTTCACTTCGTCCTCATCTTTCGAAAACATGTAGCAAACCGTATAGATAGTGGCTTTATGTTCATTGACCAAGCTGGTAAACTCTTGTTCGGTCATGTATATATAATATATAGAGTATGTTCTAATAATTCAGTTTTGTGTCATGAAGCACTTAACTTTACTTTATTCATTAGACGCTGTTGGTGTGCTTTTACTACATAGGCGGCCGACTTTTTTCTTTAGGATAGATAGCACCTTTTGGCGTTCGCTAAGTGTCATACCGAAAGTATACATCATAGCTATGCTCACACCTTCACATAATAAGGTGTTGACTGCAAAGCGTGTCCAGCCAGCAGGCATGGCGTATCGTACGTAGAGGGGAAGCAATAGAGCCACCGCTACTATGAGCAAACACTTCATCACGCTTTGTGAGAAGTAGCCACGTACATCGAAAGGGAAGGCCCTTTGTGCTAACAGTGGACGGAGCAAAAGGGCCAATGCGTAATTCACCATTTCGGCATACACACAGAAGGTAGGAGCCACCCCAAACCACCGATAGGCAGCGTACGACACAATTGGAATGGAAATGAACAAGGCGCTCATGGTCAATTGGTAACGCTTCACTCGTCCGCTGGCTTGCACACCATAGCCCACTAATGACGAAAGCGCTTCGATCAAAGTCGCTATCAATATCAGCCTACAAAAGGTGGAGGCTAAAGGAGGAGGTGTCTTGAGCCAGAGTTGCAGCACAAAGTCCGTCTCAATAATAATGGGGAAGGAAAGTAAAAATAAGAGGAAAAATGAGAACTTTGAGCCTTTCACAATCAGCTGCTGCATGGCCTCAAAGTTGCGTTCAGCATAGTATTTGACTAATTGGGGCGTCATGGCCCATATAAAAGTGTTGATAAATCCCGTTACGGCAGAGAATACAGCCACACCGACGCCACGAGCGGCATTCACCAATGTGCCGAAGAAGAGGTTTAGCACCACGTTTACGCCCTCGGTACGAGCAATAAGGGCAAATTCGGCCGTGGTGCTCCAACCTGAGAAGTGGAGCATCTCCTTGGCGCGCGCCTTGTCCCATAGCCACTGCACGTGGGCACAGGCAAACTTCTTGCGACAATAAAAACGGAAGAATGTCATGCGTGAGCAATTGATAAAGAATAGCAGCCAGCCATAGGTGATGAGTTTGTCGTAGGGGAGCCATTGTAGTAGAAATACCATGGTGAGTTTCATTAACTCGTCGGCAATGCTGGTGTAGGCAAATATGTCCATCTTCTCGTGTGCACAAAGAGTGGCGGTGTAGGGCACTTGGGTAATAGACAGGAAGGTGGTGACAACGGAAAGGTGATACACCCACTTCACCGCCGTCATGCGTTCGGGAGCAAACACCATTTTATGAGTCAAGAACCACAGTCCTATGGTTTCGGCTAGTAGCACGACAATCAAGGCCAATATGAGGTGTATCGTAAAGGCTATATTGAAGGTGGTGTGAAGCATACGTTCGTCTCGTCTGCCGAGGTCGAACGATAGGAAGCGTTGAGCTGAATCAGAAAGGGTGGTATTGACAAAGGCTAACATTACTACGATGCCGCCCACTACATTGTACGTACCATAGTCGGCAGCGCCCAACACGTTGAGCACTACGCGTGAGGCGTAGAGCGACACAATCATCGATAGGGCTAAACGAAAGTAGAGCACCAATACGTTCTTGGCCAATCGCTTATTATTTTCAGCTACATTCGACATGTAATACTTTTTGCATTAAACTTTAATATTACTTGCAAAAGTAATGAGAAAACTGCAATTTGTCGAACAGACAAAGATTAATGAAAAGATTAATGATAGATTAATGGAAAAGATTAACGAAAAAGATTAATGATAGATTAATGGAAAAGATTAATGAAAAGATTAATGATAGATTAATGGAACATTAATG